>JAYTUF010000229.1:0-9316 GCA_043744755.1 Anatilimnocola sp. | reverse complement strand
AGCACGCCGCCCAGTTCGCGATAACGGCGAGTGAATTGCCGCCAGAAGCCATACATGCCGCCCCGCGCGCGCATCAGGCCCGCGCCCCGAATGGTGATTCCCAAGCTGCCGTTGATTAGCGGCGCGTCGTCGATGCCCGCGTGGACGGTATCTTCCAAGAGCATCGCCAGCAGATGCACCAGCGGTTGGTCGTGTTGCAAATGGAGCGAGCGCAGCAAATCGCCCACGGTCCAGCGCACATAGCAGCCCAGCGGCCAATCGATCGCAGGAATTGACGACACGATTCGCCAGAGATCGGTAAGGTTCTGCACGGGCAACTTCACGCCGTGGCGCGTAGCCTGCCAGAAGACATTTGCGATTCTGTCGAGAATCTGCCACAGCCGCTGGTGCTGCGGCGAATGACCCAGTTGATTCAGTCGTTCGCGCCGCCACTGCTGAACATCACGAAACAACGTCACCCGTCGATCGGGCAGCCAGGCGACATAGCCGGGCAATTCTTCCGCCGGCAAATCAGTCAGACCGATCTCCGCGAGCAACGCGCCGCCGACTCCTCCGGGCGAAAAATCGACCAGCGTCGTGGCGCCGACATCAAACGCAAAGCCCCGCCTTCGAAAATAGCCCGCACAACCGCCGGGCTGCGTGTGGGCTTCGAACACGATGGTCGAGACGCCCGCAGCCTGCAATCGGGCGGCCGTCGCCAGGCCGGACATCCCTCCCCCGATCACGGCAACCTCGTAGTCCACGTTGGCCTCACACTAGCCGAGATTGCGTCTCGGCAAATTGGCGCACGATTGAGTTCAAGGGTCAAACCGAATACGGGGACGATTGTTAACTGAAATCTGATCCACTGTGGCTTGCTTCTGTTCCACGCGATGGATGCACTTCTGCAAAAAAGCATAATCCTTGGGATCCCAAAGTTCACGCAGCTCGGCGGCCGCTTCGTAGCGATCGAGAGCGTCGTCCCATTCGCCGGCCTCTTCGTGCGCGAGGGCTAACTGTCGCAAGGCCTTCGAAGTCATTTCCTCGCGCTGAGAAACGATCATTTTCAAATTGGATTCGGCTTCTGGCCTCGGGACGGACTTTTCGTTCACGAGATAGTCGCTGGCGGTTGTGAGTGCGAGCCGCCGCAAGACGGCCGTCGATTCTTCGTTGGAACCAGGCAAGGCTGCCTCATAAACCTCGACTGCCTGAGCGTATTTCGTGTTTTGCAATAGGCGCTGCACGCGGCTGTACGTGCTCGGCATGAAGTAATTGACGGTCAGGCCTAGGATCACCAGGAACACCACCGTCAGCAGTCCGGCGGGCACGCGATATGCCCAGGGCGGCCGCAACGAGGCATGGCTGTCTTTCCCGAGCATCGCTTCTAGTTCTGCGGACCTAATCTCGAAAACATTGCCGCCGCTGTACAGCACATACCTTCCTCGCCAATGCCAGAACGAGAATGCCCCATGAAAGAGGAACGCCCTGCGATAGGCAAAGCCGACGGCGAGATCAAGATCGGTTTGAACTTTGAGCACTGCCTGCTGCAGCGGCGGCAAGTCCGCGACATGGACGATTTCTTCTTCCCAGCCAAAGCGGATGCCTTCGACCTGCGGCTGAGCGCTCGCAGTCGTCGCGCTGATTAGGCAGCAGAGCAAGACGACAATGATGGCGGTGTTACGCATCGTCTCATGCATCCGCAGCAGAGATCACAAACGGCAGCAACTTGGCGCGGAACCACGCGGGAATTTCGACCGACTGCGGCGGCTTTCCGGCGACGATCCGGCAGCAGACGCTGGTGATTTCGCCTGTCCCTAGTTCTCGGCCGCTGTGTACAAACCGAAACTGATAGGCGGCGCTCTTTTCGCCCAGGCGGCCGATCGTGACTTCAATCTCGAGCAAGTCTTCGTAATGAGCGGGGGAGCGGAAGTCGCAATGGGCATGAACTCGCGGCCAGCTTAGTTTGCCTTCACCGGCTTGCGTGACGTCATCGCTCATCACCACGCTCAGGCCCAGAGAACGGAGCAAGTCATGCTCGGCCTGTTCCATGAAGCGGAAGAAGGCGCTGAAGTGCATGATGCCGGCCGCGTCAGTATCGCTGAACTCGACGCGGCGGGTGGTGCGGAAGGGAATGGTCATGCGTCCAATTGTTGCAGCGAATGAAGGGTGGGTCGAGCGGTACGCCGCGCGGCTTACCCGTCTGGTTCCCTCTCCTCGGTACTCCGGGGAGAGGGAGTAAGGCTAATCAGCACCGAATCCCGATTGGCGATTAAAGAGCCGATCCTTCGTCGCCCACAGACCCGCGGACGGCGTGGGGATGAAATAAATCCGCTCGCCATTCACGTCGTTGAAGCCTTCCTGCATTTGATGAATTGGATACTTCTCTAGCATCTCTGCCAGGTTCGCATAGCCGAATTTGACTTGCTCGATGTCGGCCCGTTCGAGATGCCCCGGCGCGTAGGTGATTTTGAACCGCCCTTCGCTGCTGCCGTGGATCAGGTGGGCGCTGGCGTGGGCCAGGTCCTGCATGTCGGCATTCTTGCGATAGAGGTCCATCACCTGCGGCGTGCCACAGTAGCCATGCTTCCGAATCAGCGCATCAACATCGGGCTGTTCGCCGAAGCGCTTGAGGCCGGGCGCGAGAATCAACAACTCGCCACCGTCGGCCAAGGCCATCCGCGTGCGATAGACGGCCTTGTTGGCAACCCAGGTGCTGAAGAACTCATCTCCCTGCATCACGCAGACGACCTTTTGCAACGGCTCGTCGAGCGCCGTGATGTTCTGCTCGCGGGCCTGCCGAGCGGCGGCGAGATACGTTTCGAGATCGTCACCGACGAACAGGCCGGTATGCACCAATTGCCCTGCTGGATTGCGCGCCAGGGTCACTTGCACGTAAAAATCGGGCAGGCCCTGCAGATACTTCTCTTCCGCATAGTTGAAGCACTGCCGGACTGGCGTGAGCAGGTTGCCCAGGTTGTTCTCGATGCCGCAGCAGGCCGCGGCCATGTGCGACGTGCAGATCAAGTCCTTGCCGGCCAGGCCGATGAAATAGTTCTTGTTGTGATTCGCAAAGCCGAGCACCTCGTGCGGCACGACGTGTCCGATGTTGATAATCAGGTCCCACTTTCCCTTCATCAGCATCGAATTGAGCCACAGTGGAAAGGCCCAATCGGCAGCGCCGGCGGTCTTCTCTTTCACATAGTCGGCCGGCACTTCGCCAATCCGCACGCAGCCGCCACGCCAATCGTGCGGGTGAATTCGCTCGTGCGGAATCTTGCCGAACATCTGCGCGTTCTGCTCGCGGGTGTGCGGCTCATGCTGGCCCAGCGTGGGAATGACATGCACGTCGGCCGTCGGCGAGAGCAGGTTATAGAACGCCTCGGTGATCCACCCGCTGCCGGAATGCATCCGCGTAATATCGGGCGGCAAGAGCAGCACGCGCTTGGGGTCTTTGCAGATTCGCTGACGGGCTTCTTCGAGCGCGCGTTCCACGAGCGTGACGACTTCAGGTCGAGAGATTTCGGCGGCGGATTGGGTGAACCAGGGCATGGGGGAGTTCGGTTTAAATTCAGAATAGCGGGGTTATTCAACGGGCTCGTCTGGTGGAACCGGTGGGACATCTGGCACATTTGCCAGTATTTGCTCAAACTTCTCGCGGCTCGCTCGCGCCGCTCTCAGCGCGAAGAACTCGCGATTATTAAACACCGATACCTTTTCGGCAATTGCGGCCGCGACAAACTGGTCAACGGTCAGATTCTCCCTAGCTGCCAACTCTTGCAAATTGCAGAACAAGGCCTCGGTAACTGGAACATTAATATTTGTCATTGACGGGAATCCAATAGACTTAGGAACTCTTTGGGATCGACGACCGTGATGCCAAAGCGTTCAATTCCACGAAAGTGTCGCTTATTAAATGTGACTAAGTATTGAGCTTGACCAGCAAAGGCAACTTTAAGCAGCAAATCATCACCCGGATCTGGCAATTCAGGGCGGAGCCGAAAGTCAACGAGGACACAATTCCCCTGAAAACAAAGATAATCCAAAAGTGCATCTAGATCGACGGGCGTAAGGTTCAACTTGCTCAACATGCGCTTGCAGACGTCTTCATACTCAAGGATCAAGGCAACAGAGACGCAAAACTCGAATCGCTCAGCGAAGAGAGCCCCTAGCAGTTGAAACGACCAACCTCGTCGCGACCGGAGGGCGGAGACGAGTACATTCGTATCGATTACGACTCGGAGAAGACTCATGTCGGATCGACGCTGTGTAATCACGAAGCCCGCCGCGCGATTTCAACCAGCGTGCGAACGCCAAAACCGCTCCCCCCTGCATCGAGCCAGGGTTTTTGACCATCGAGGAAGGCGGGGCCGGCGATATCGAGATGGACCCACGGCTTGCCGTTGACGAACTCTTCCAGGAACTTGGCTGCGGTGATGGCGCCGCCCCAGCGGCCGTCGCCGGTGTTCTTGATGTCGGCCACTTCGCTGCGGATTTGTTCGCTGAACTCGGGGAACATCGGCAGCGGCCAGAGTGGTTCGCCGACGGCGTCTCCGGCCGCTCGCACTTCATCCGCCCAGGCTTGATTATTGGTCATCAAGCCAGCAATGTCGTTGCCAAGGGCGACGACGCAAGCGCCGGTGAGCGTGGCCAGATCGACGATCTTCGCGGGCAGATATTGCAGCGCGACATCGAGTACATCCGCCAGCACCAGACGACCTTCGGCATCGGTGTTGAGGACTTCAATCGTCTTGCCACTGCGGGCATGGAGCACATCGCCCAGTTTGAAGGCACTGCCGCCCAGCATGTTTTCTACGAGTCCACAAAAGCCAATCACATTCACCGGCAACTGCAATTGCGCGATCGCTTGCATCGCGCCGAGTACCGCGGCAGCTCCGGCCATGTCGCACTTCATCGTTTTCATGCCGTCGGTCGGCTTGATCGAGAGGCCGCCGGAATCAATCGTCACCCCTTTGCCAACAAAGGCGATCGGAGCCACACCTTCCCCACCGCCTAGATACTTCAGAATCACCAGCCGCGAATCACGATCCGAACCCTTACCTACCGCCAGCAAGCTGCCGCAGCGTTCGGCTTCGAGTCGGGCGCGATCCCAGACTTCAATGGCCAGTCCGCAACCCTCGGCCACACTGACGGCTTCGGCGGCAAAAGTCTCGGGATAGATATCGCCCGCTGGTTCATTTACGAGTCGTCTCGCGAGATTCACTCCCGCCGCAAGAATCTCACCGCGCTCGATATCCGCTGCCGAAGCGTTGGCCCAACTCAATTGCGTAAACGGATAGCGATTCTTCTTGGCGCGATACAAATCCTGCCCCACGCAACCGACCAGGCTGCCGCAGACACCGCTTTCGAGCAACTCGCTCGACCAACCCTCGCCCAAATAGAAAGCAACCAGCCCCCGCTCTTTGCCCGCCAGCGCCTTAGCCGCAGTCGCCGCCGCGCGGAAAGCGCCGCTGCGATCGAGTGCCGCGCGAACGCCCAAGCCGATGAGCGTGGCTTGCCGCGCCCGAATACCCGCCGGCGCGAACAGCGTCACCACTTCGCCTCGCTTGCCGCTGAGGTCTTTCGATTCCAGCAACTTCGCGAGCACGCCCTGCGTCGCGCGGTTTAGTTCCTCCGCGGCTCCGCTGAGTTGCTCGTCGGCATACACGCCCACCACGACGGCGTCCGCATTGGCCTGCGTCACCGAGTCTTGCATCGACTGTATGGTCATGGATGGCTATTCCTGGTTATTACTTTGGCTCACTGGTCATCCGGGTACGCGGTGAATTTTAGCGAGCGTGGCGCGGAATGGCAGATGGGGCCAAGTTGGTTTGATGGAAGCGGCGTCAGCGGGTAAAATACCGTAAGCCATCACCGCTAATCGAGGGTTTACAAAATGTCAGTTAATCTAGCCGACTATGGCATCGACCTCTTGAGCCGCGACGAGCGAATTGAGTTGGCAAATGCCATTCTGAAATCCGTTGCCAATTCCCCCGACGTGCCGGAACTCTCGGCAGCGATGAAAGCTGAATTAGCTCGCCGCATCGACGCTTATGAACGTAACCCGCACGATGTGCTCCCCTGGGAGGAAGTCAGAGCGGAGATCTACGCGAGCCTCGGCAAATGACTCACACGCTGGCCGTCTTGCCTGAAGCCAAACGAGATCTTCGCAAAGCCGTGGACTGGTATGAGGCAGAAAAGGCGGGTCTAGGTTTCCAATTCATGCAGGCCGTGGACAGCACGATCGACTCAATTGTTTCGAATCCGTTGATCTACGCGGTCGTGTACGCGCAAGCTCGACTCGCCCGAGTGCATCCCTATCCTTACCAGATTTGCTTTCAATATGAGGGAACGCGAATCGTGATCTTCGCGATTACTCACACCGCGCGCGATCCCGCAATCTGGCAGAATCGCGTCTCGTAGCGATTCGGCGTCATCTGTCGCAGGGTTATGATTTGGCAGCAGCGGAATGGCAGAGGGGGCGTAAGTTGGTTTGATGGAAGCAGCATCTGCGGCTAAAATGGTGTGAGCAAACTCCGCTAAACAAGGATTTACGAAATGTCAGTTAACTTAGCCGATTACGGCATCGATCTCTTGAGCCGCGAGCAGCAGCTTGAAGTGATGCAAGCGATCTGGAGTTCGCTCGCGAAATCGAAAGAACCCTTTCCACTGTCCGACTCCGTGAAAGCAGAGTTAGACCGCCGAATTGACGATTACGAACGAAATCCCGATAACGTGCTGACCTTGGCCGAAGTCAAAGCTAACCTAGCGAAGAAGTTTGGCGCATGACTCCGACGTTTTACTTGATTCCAGCCGCCGAACGTGATCTGGATGAAGCGGCATCCTGGTACGACGATCAGCGTGCGGGACTGGGCAATGAGTTGCTAGACGAGGCATACGAATATTTCGATCGAATTGCCGACCAGCCTCAAATCTACGCAATTGTTTATCGCAAGGCTCGACAGGCAATCCTGAATCGCTTTCCCTATGCGGTCTACTTTGCGACGGAACCGAAGCGAATCGTGGTATACGCCGTAATCCACACTGCGCGCGATCCAGCGATTTGGCAAAGCCGAGTTCCGTAGGATAGTCAGCGCTCCCGCGCTTCGCGCGAAGCAATTGGTTTCCTGCTACAAGCCTTAGATGAACTTCGTCACCCCCGGTATCGGCACCGCGGGCACTGGCGTATCGCCAAACTCCAACTTCGGCGGCGTGAGGTCTTCTTTCGAGGCCAGCGCGTCATCCCAGAGAATATTCTGACCGGTATACGTCGCCATCCGGCCCATGATCGCGAGCATCGTGCTGTACGACATGTACGTGCCGTTGTTGATCGGCGTGCCGGCGCGGATGGCGGCGAACAGCTCGACGTGTTCCACCTTATACATGCCGGGCTTGGGACCCTTGTACTTCCACTTGGTGTCGCCAGCGACGATTTCGTGCTTGAGGATCGACGCTCGCCCCTTGGTGCCGAGGACGTAATCCTCGGTTTCGTTGAAGCACCCCGGCATCTGCCGCGTGAAGGCGAAGCACTTGACGCCGTTGTCCCATTCATAGCAGACGGCGTGATGGTCAAAAATGTTGCCCCACTCCGGGCCCGTCCGCACCTGCCGGCCGCCCAGACCGAAGGCCTGCTTCGGCGGCTTGTCCCCCATCAGCCACATCGCCTTGTCGAGGCTGTGAATGTGCTGCTCGACATTGTGATCTCCGGAAAGCCAGGTGAAATACATCCAGTTCCGCATCTGATATTCCATCTCGGTCCATTCGGGTTTCCGGCCCCGGTGCCACAACGGCTGGGCGAGATAGTTTTCTTGAATCGCGACAATATCACCGATCATGCCGTCCTGAATCTGCTTAATCGTCTCGCGGACGCCGTAGTCATATCGCCAGCACAGACCGGAAACGAGATTGAGACTCTTCTGCCGCGCAAGTTCCGCCGATTCCATCACATGCCGCACGCCAGGCGCATCGACGGCCACGGGCTTTTCGCAAAAGACATGCTTGCCCGCCTCCACCGCCGCCCGCAAATGCGCCGGACGAAAGCCAGGCGGCGAACAAAGCAGGACGACATCGACATCGCTGGCCATCACTTGCTTATACGCGTCGATGCCGACGAAACAGTTTTCCGGTTTCACATCGAGCTGTGCGCCCAACGGGGCCTTCAAGGCGTTGCGAGCAATTTCGACGCGATCGCCAAAGGCATCGGCCAGCACCGTGATCTTGGCATTCTTATCAGCCTGCATGGCATCGACCGCAGCGCCCGATCCTCGCCCGCCGCAACCGATGAGCGCGACCTTGAGCGTGTCGCTGCCCGCGGCATGCACGGACCGAGCGCTGGTCATGTTGGTAACGGCCGAACCAGCCACGGCGATGGCGGCGGAAGTCTTGAGAAAGTTTCGGCGAGTGCGCATGGGAAAGGAACTCCAGTTAGGTGGGCGACCGACTGAGGGCGTCGATTGCCATTATTACCGGATTACGGCATGTTGCAACGTAGGCGAGTCGGGTACTCCCTTCCTTTCGCTGAATGAGTCAAAATGCCCGCACGACCATTTCGCCGCGTCGCTTGCGACGCGCTCTCGTAAAGGACTATCGCAGCATGGATCGAATCAGCGTTCGGCAGGCGCGGCTGGCGGAAGCCATCGGCCGGCAGGTCATCGTGCAAGGTTGGATTCGCACGAGGCGCGATTCCAAGGGTGGATTCTCGTTTCTCGAAGTGAACGACGGCTCGTCCTTGGGCAATTTGCAGATCATCGCCGAAGCGGCGCTCGAGAATTACGAGAACGAAATCAAGCATCTGACCGCGGCCTGCAGTGTGACCATCGAGGGGGAAGTGAAAGCATCGGGCGGCAAGCAGGCGACGGAAGTTCTGGCCCGGCGTGTCGTTGTGCATGGCACCGCCGATCCCGAAACCTATCCACTGCAAAAGAAACAGCACTCGCTGGAAAAGCTCCGCGAGTGGGCCCACCTTCGCCCACGGACGAACACCTTCGGCGCCGTCACGCGCGTGCGGAATTGCGTCAGCCGCAGCATCCACAATTTCTATCAAGAAGAAGGCTTCCTCTACATCAACACGCCGATCATCACCGCCAGCGACTGCGAAGGGGCCGGCGCGATGTTCCGCGTCACCACGCTCGATCTGGAAAAGCTGCCGCTGAAAGATGGCAAGGTCGATGCCGCGCAAGACTTCTTTGGCCGCCCGTCGTATCTCACCGTCAGCGGTCAACTCGAAGGCGAAATCTTCGCCTGTGCTCTTGGCAAGATTTATACTTTTGGCCCAACCTTTCGCGCCGAGAACAGCAACACCTCGCGGCACCTGGCCGAGTTCTGGATGGTCGAGCCGGAA
>JAYTUF010000228.1:0-9320 GCA_043744755.1 Anatilimnocola sp. | reverse complement strand
TGCTGCCCAGCCCGGCGAAGCGCTTCCAAATGGATCGGCCCAATGAAGCCCGTTCCGATCAGCGCCACTCCAATCGACGTTGACATCAAGCCCCCTTTTATTGCATTCTGCCGTTGCACAATTCTTCGCTTGCTAGCGGAAGGCAGCCTAACATGAGCATTCACAAGACCGCCAGTTGGCTCCGCTGCTTCGTCTTCGTCCTGTTATTTTCAGGCATTTCGAACCTCCCAGCGGAGGAACCAGAGCCAGGCTTCACCCCTTCCGAGTCCTTCCAGACCTGGGTCACCGAACTCGTGCGCGAGCAACTCCCCGAGCAATATGAGAAGAGCAAGAACTGGGGGAACACGACGCGGGTCTTCGCCGGCTGGCGCATCGAACCGGATGGTCTGAAAATTGAAACTCGCCGCCGCTGGAAAGAAGTGAACGACGGCACCTGGACCCGCTACCGCGTGACGCCGCTCGACCCCGACAAGCACTTTGCGATTCGCATTGAAACCATCGAGCAACTCGCAGGGAACAAGGTCCGCGTGCAACTGGCCGCCATTTCTAAAGTGCGCTTGTATGGCCGGCTGTCACAATGGGAGCATGGCGTGCAGTTGGTCAGCTTGAGCGCCGAAGCCGATGCGCAGATTCAAGTTCGAGGGACGGTTGAGATCGCGCTCAAGCTCGATCCGACGAAGTTTCCGCCCGATGTATTCCTCGTGCCAACGGTGACTGCGGCCGATGTTGAAATCGCGAAGTTTGAGCTGCGCCGCGTGGGGAAGTTCGATGGCCCGCTGATTCACTCGCTGAGCGACGAAACGCGCGACGTGCTGGCCAAAGAGTTGGCAGAGCGCCGACCCAAGCTGGTCAGCAGCCTGAATAAGCAGCTCGCCAAGAAGCAGGACAAGCTGAAATTCTCACTCAGCGAGTTGCTGAAGAGTGAATGGGGCAAGTATGCGCCGGCGGAGTTGACCGGCAAGTAAGGATTGCGAATGAAATAACGTCCGCTTTCTCGCGACCACTGGGTTTATCCCAGTGGGGCGCTCACTTGGCAGCTACCAGTAAGCACACGGATCACCGGCGACCATCGGCCTTGTGCCGATGGGGCCCTCACTGCTCGGCTCGGTAGCTGGTCAGTGAGCGCTCTACGGGGGCAAGCCCCGTGGTCGCGAAAGAATTGGATGCGATTCGAATGTAGCTGGCCAGTGATCGCCCCGTCGGCACAAGGCCGGCGGTCGCGAGTTGTTTGCAAATCGGGAAGTTATTGAATTCATGATCCTAAGGCTGGGCACTTGCCAGTCGGACGGGCAAGAGTGCCCAGTTTACAAAAAGTTGAGCAAACTCAACTGAAACGCCTGGGCCGTGAGTTGCAGTGAGGCTTGCAGCGAAGCTTGCCGCGCGGCGAGAGTTGAGACGGCCTCGGTGAAATCGACGTCGATTTCGTTCGACAGCGCTGATTGCAAGTCAACGTCTTCGTCCTGCAAACGGGAATCGAGCGCATCGAGTCCCTGCGCTCGCGCGCCCAATTCCGCGCGAGCGAACAGGATGCGATCCAGGTCCACGTCCAGCAGCTCCATGCTCCGCTGCAGATCGCCCAGATCGAAGTTCGTCAGTGATTGCTGCATTCGCAGGAGCGAATTGAAGACGCCGGAAACCTCCGAGGGATTCACATCGCGGCCGGTAACGATCAACCCGCCGCCACTCCCCGCAACGGCCGGCGGCGATTGATCGAGCCCCTCGGGAATGAGTCCCAGGTCATACGCGGCCTTACTGCCGAAAGTTCGGACCACGTGCAGTGAGTCCACGCCTGGATTCGGATCGACTAGTTCAATGCCATTGCCGAATTGAGCCAGCCGCGCAGTGACGCGCGTGGCGGGAACCAGGTTGGCCGGGTGATTGTTGATCAGTTCGAGCACGTCCTGCACCGTGCGGGCGGCGGAGACATCGATATCGAGCGCCACGCCGTCGTTCCGCACGATGGTGAAATCGGTGCCCGTCGCGGACGACACCCCGGCCCCATGATTCAAGTCGGCCAGTTCGCTCGTGGTGTCCAGCGTCCGCACGCCCAATTGGGCCGCCGTGTTGCCGCCGGCTTCACCAATCGAAAAATCGTACCCGCTGACGCGCGTGCGAATCACCAGTCCATTGCCGGCCGCGTTGATTTCGGCGAGCACACCTGCCCCCGAACCATTGAGCTTGTTCAGCACATCCTGCAACGTCTCCGCGCCGGCGAACGAAATATCGTACGTGCTGTTAGCGTTAACAATTCGCAGACCGGAGGTCAGATCGGGGTCGAAGCCTTCGCCGCCACTGGTGATTGCCTGAGCATTGACGTCTACGGCACCCAGACCTTGAGCTTCCGCCCCACTGGAATCCTGTGGTTCAAGCGACGCGGCAAACTGGGCGTCAATCGTCGGATTGCTCTGCAGCGCATGGATCACCTGGTTGGCCGTCGTCGCATTGGGCTGCACATGGACGAAGATGGTGTTTGCATCACCGCCGCTGTTACCGGTGTTGCCGGTGACCAGTCCGGCGTCGCTCACGGATATGACGCCCGTCGGATTGTAAGGTCCCTCGGCGGGATTGGCAGGATCGAACGCCGCTGTGAAGGTTCCCTCGAAGTTGATCGCGGCGATTACATTTTGAATTCGCGTACTGTTGCCGGTATCGATGCCGATGGTCAGCGTCTGATTCGTGGCCGAGTAGTTCACCGTGGCGGCCGCGCCGATGGGACCGCCATCGACTACATTGATTTTCACATTGTTCAGGGATGTTCCCGCCACGTTGCCGGTGAGGATCAGATTGTTGCCGAAGCCGTTGAACGACAGCGCCGCGCGGGCGGGCGTCGCGACGGCGGAATAGGTCGCAAACTCTTGTCCGGCCACAACGCCCGGCGCGGCATCCAGCAGCGAATCATCGACTAATTGAATCGTCACGTCGTTGGCAGCGGGCCCGCTTTGCCGGGCTTCGAGCAGAATGTTGTTGTTCAGGCCCGGCGATTCGAGAATCGCCTGAGCGCGGGTGCCAAACAAGTCGCTCAGACGCGTGGTCAGCCGCAGCCGCGGGTTCAAGTCGTCGCCGATCAGCGGCGCCGTCAGCACGCCGTTTGGCTCATCGATGCCGAGTTCCGCGGCCGTGGTGCCGCCCCCCACTTCGTTCACCGTGAGATTGCCGCCGCCGGCGTCATCGAGATCCAGAATCAGCCCCTCGCGCGTTACGCGGGCGGTGAGGGTGCGGCCTGTGGGCGGATGGGCTGCGATCAGATCCGCAACATCGCCCAGCGTTTCGGCACCGGCCAGGTCGATGACCTGAATGCTATTGCCGTCCGAAACGGCAAGGCTGCCGCGCGTGATTCCTTGTCCACCGTGCAGATCAACCAGCAACGTCTCGCGGGTCGTGATCGGATTCAGATCGACCGAGCCTTGCACCTTGTTCGAATAACCTCCCAGTATCTGATTGCCCGGCAGGTTGGTATCGAACAGCATGTCGATATCGGAATAGCTTTGCAGTTGCGCTTCATTCCCCAGGTATGCCACCTGGTTGCCGGAGACTTGAAATGGCTGCTGCGTTGTGCGTGAACCGGCGAACAAGTAGCGGCCGCGAAACACCTGGTTCCCCACGTCGGCCAGTTGTTCAACCGCCCGCTGCACCTCCGCAATCGCAGCTCGTCGCTGGGCCGGACTGCTCACGGAATCGGCCACGCCGAGCACCGTCGAGCGGATCTGGTTCAGCGTGTTCGTCACTCCTTGCACGGCGGTATCGGTGGCCGAAAGGTACGACTGGCTGGTGCTCAAATTCGTGCGAGCCTGGGCCTTCTGTTCCAACAGCCGTTGCAAACCAATGGCTCGCTGAGCGGCCGGCGCGTCTTCGCTGGGCAGTGCAATCCGCCGGCCGGTGCCGATTTGTTGCTGCAGCCGCAGGATGGAAGCCTGATCGGACTGCAACTGCGCGAGCAAACGCAAATGCACCAATTGATTGCTAACGCGACTGGTCGGGATGGGATAGATGGCGGGCATGTTCGTTAAATTGAAAGCTCTCTCGTGGCACTCCCTAGCTTACGCGTCGGGCTTCCTGCGGCTGCGCCGCATAACGACTAAAGGTTGACCAAGGTATCGAGCATTTCGTTGATCGTCGATACGACGCGGGCCGACGCCTGAAAGGCCCGCTGGTAAGTGATCATGCGGATGGCTTCCTCGTCGATGTTCACCCCTTGAATGGCCAGCAACTGACCATCCAGAGTGCTGTGAAAAGTGCGGAAGCCTTCCGCCACACTTTTGGTCACTGCGGCCCCTTGCGTCATTTCCCCGATCACGCGGTCGTATTGCACGGCCAGGTTCGAGCCACTGAGGGAAGCGAGCGGCGCGTTGAGCAGGTTCGCCAGCTTCACCGCAGTCGCAGTGTCCTCGCCAATGCCGCCACTGCTGGCCGCGAATTTGGCGGGGTCGGCTTTGACGATGGCATTGATGCCGATATCCGCCGCGCCGGAACCAGTGAAAAACGTGTTGACTCCCAGCGCCGCGAGCACATTGCTCGTGTCGTTCGCAAAGCCAAACGTCACCAGCGGCGAATCACTCTTGATCTGCAATTTGCGATTCGGCGTCACGACGGCGGAGATGCCATCCACGTTGTTGAGAGCCACGGCCAGTTGGTCGATCGAGGTATCTTCGTCCAAGCCATTCAGATCGACGCGAATCTGCGTCGTCCGCGTCAGGCCCGTTTGCTGATTGCGAACCTGCACTTCAAACGAGCCATTCACGGGCGTGAACGACAGTCCTGCCTGATCGAGCGCCGCGGCCGTGCTGTTCACGGCGAACTCGCCGGTAACATCCGACAGGCCGACAAGCCCCTGACCACTCGAATGCAGCTTGTTGAATTCGAACATCAAGTTGCGCGTGAACGAATCAAGCTGCTCAAGGAAGCCGCCGAGAATCGCATCGCGGGACGATGTCAGCCCCGCCAGTTCACCGCTAGCTGTGCTGATCGGCGAGTCGGTGTCAGCGAGGCGAATTTCGTAGGCATTCAGTCCGTCTTCGTTCCGAATGACGGTGGTGACTTTGCGGAAGGTTCCCTGGAAGGCCAGAAAGTCGCCACCGGAGAAAACCGTAACATCGCCGGTCGTTTGCTCGACGGCTTGAATATCAATGATCGACGATAATTGGCCGAGCACTACCGACCGCTGATCGCGCAGGCCCACGGCATCGCTGGCAACACTGCCGCCACCCTCGGCCACGGTGATCTGCACATTCAACTCCGCAACTTGTTCGAGCAGGGTGTTGATCCGGTCCGCCGCGCCACCCACTTGCTGGTTCACGTCGTTCTGAATTTGCCGCACTCGATCATCCAGCCGGCGAATGTCGTCACTCAACGTGCGGCCTTGCAGCACGGCCAGGTTGCGAACGCTCACGCTGTCGGGCTGATTCAAGATATCGTGAATGCTGTTGAAGAAATTGCTCAGTGACGAGCTCAAGTCGGTATCGCTCAACTCGCCCACGAGCGACTCGAGCTGCACATAGGTGTCTTCCTGCGCCTGGCTGTTGGCCAGGTCGCTGGCCGCGTTGCGCACCCGCTCTTCGAGAAAGCGATCGGTCTGCTGAACGACAGCCGAAACATTGACACCCAGGCCCAATAGCAGATTGCCGTACCGCTGCGTGGGCGCCGGCGTGAGCACCAGGCTCTGCCGGACATAGCCGGGCGTGTTGGCATTGGCGACGTTGTTGCTCGTCACCTGCAGCCCAAGTTGGGACGCAATGAGCGCGTTGCTCGCGATTTGGATGGAACTGAAGAGTGTCATGGTTCAACATCCGCTGTAGTCACCAGTCACCAGTCATTAGTTACTAATGACCAATGACTACTACGCATCTTGATCGAGCATGCCGCCCCGCGAGTGCAGGCCGTCCCCTATTCCATAAGTCGGTTGTAAACGGCCCCCGGTAGCAATAATCTCCAGCAATTGAGAAACATGCAGCAGCGATCTCTGGGCTACAACCCAGTTTGTCAAACTTTGCGTCTGCAACAGCCGCATTCGGCTCGCCGAAGTCGCCAATTCTTTGCGCAGCTTCTCGCGCTGGGGGCTGGTCGAGGTTGGACCCGCTGACTTCGCTAGCGATGTCATGCTGTCCGCTGGCAGTCCTTCGCGCTTGGCCGCTGCCAGCAATTCCTCGCGCCGAGCGTGGCAGGCTTGCAAGCGCTCGCAGAGCGCCTGCTCACGAGGCTGCAACTCCTTCATGCCGCTGGTATCGACTCGCGCCAGTCGCTCGCGCTTCTCAGAGAGTACCGCGAGCAGCTCTTCCTGAATGCCGCTCAGTTCGGCCAAGAGCAGCGTGATCTCGTGTTCCCAATCGAAGGACTTGGGGACCACAACCGCCGTTACCATCACGGGCGAAGATGCAAGAGCTGTCGTCATGAGTGTGTATCGTAGATTGGGGTGAGGGGTTATTTTTTTACTCCCTCTCCTCGGTACTCCGGGGAGAGGGTTGGGGTGAGGGGCTGAGTTACGAGAAAACTTTGCCTTTAGAACTACTGCCTTTTCAACATAAACAAATCAAACATTGGTCCCGCAAACTGATCGCCGGAGGCTTCCGTCAGCGTCTCGGTCAGCAACTGATCGAGTTGCCCTTGAAACACTTCTTCCGCCCGGCCGCCGTGAAAGTAAGCCGGTTTGTCGATTGTCTTGCGCATCGAAGCCAGTGCCTGACCGAACATCGTCTGGCCGACGAAATCGGTAAACGCTTCGCGGAGTTCGCCCTGGGAATGCTTTGCACTCGAACCTTTGAGCAATCCAGCCGCTGGTTCGGCCTGCGGAGAGCCCATTGTCAAAGCTGCGGTGTTGATTTGCATCATGTTCGTTCCCGGCTGAGCCAATTCCATTTCATTACTCAATGATCAATTCGCCGTAGAGCGCCCGCTTGTGCTTGAGCATCTTGATGATGTCAATCACATCCTCGGCTGGGACTTTGAGCGTGTTGAGAGCATCGACCAAGGCGGCCAACTTCGGCTTCTGCGTTTCAGCCCCTGGATTCACTTCGACGAATTGATTCAGTTGCTCGCCGCCGACTTGAATCAAACGGTTCTTGTGCATCACGGCGACCGGCGCGATTTCCACATCGGCGCCCACGACCACCGCTAACTTCCGCTCGTTAATAATGACCGTGGTATCGGTCAGCGGCCGGTCCATGTGCGTTTCCATCAGCACGGAGGCAAAGCGGGCATGGTCGTCGGCATAGACGGGCGGAATGGTCACATGTACGCGGACCTGATCGAGGGCGCGGGCGTTGTCTTCGCCGGACGTAGTGAGCTGAAAATCGCGCTCGCGGTTGATACTGCGGGCGACGAGTGTCGTCATGTGGAAGGTGGCATGGTCCTTATTCATCACCAGCAGGACTTTGCCGTCCTTTACAAAGGCGTTCTGAAACTTTTGCTCGACTTGGCAGCCGCCGGCAATCGTGCCGGTTTGCGGCGCAATCACGTCGTCAATCGAAATCTGACCTTTGGCCAGGCCATACACGGTCTTGTCTCCCGGGACAGGGCTGTGCAGTTCGGTGAGCATCAAATAGCCTCCTTCGAGGCTCTTGGCGCTCACCGCACTCACCTTGCAATCGAGCATGTCCCCCTGCTGCGCTCCGCCCGGGGGAACCGTGGCGGTGAGAAAGACCATGGCGACATTCTTCACGCCTTTGAGATCTTCCAACATAGACTGGCCTTTAGGACCGCTCCCGACGCGATGCCCCATCAATTCCATGTAACGGGCGAGGGCTCGCATGGTGGTCTTATCGCTGTCCCCGGTCCCTTTCAGGCCCACGACCAGCCCCATGCCGTGCAATGTGTTTTCTTCCTGCCCCTTGATGCGGCAGACATCGCTCAGCTTGATTTCCGCTCGCGATACGCTCGGCAGCAGACAAGTGGCTAGTGCTACGGCGGAGAGGATTAAATGTTTCATGTGATTTGAGCTTCTAGTTCGATCGTGATTAAAACGGGCTGAACGTATCGAGCAGTCGCGTGACCCAGCCGCGGCGATACGAATCGCGAATGTGGCCGGTCTCTTGCTTGCCGATGTGCAGGTCGGCGACGTCCTCGCCTAGCACCAGGTTGCCGGGACCAATGTTCTCGCGGGCCACGATGCCGGAGAGCGAACGAATCCACTGCTCGTTGTTGTTGTTGATCTTCCAATGGGCTTCAAGCACGACATTGCCATTGGGCAGAATGTCGGCGACCGTGGCCGTGATATTGAACTTGATCGACTCGCTGGTTTCGAGATCGCCGGTGGCCCGATAGATCTGGCTCTGCGTGCCGCGAATGCGTGGATCGCCATCCGGCTGCGGGTCCTTTTTCACCGACCGCAGGCCGTTGAGGAGCACCCAGTCATTGAGTAGCGCATCGTATTGCGTATTCTTCCGCCGCTGAATGGCGCCGTCGGCCAACACGCGAGAACCCAGATCGACTCGAATCTTGATCAAGTCCCCTTTCTTCACTTCTTTCGGCGGCGGCAGCGGTGTTTCATACCAATTATTGCCGGCGGGTGGACCTGGTTGACCCAGCGGCCCCTGCAGCCGTTGGGCGGCTTGCATGGCCATCTTCGCGCTATACAGGCTGGAGTTGGGGCCTTCCTCGGCCACAGGCTGCTGAGCCTTGGCGAACGTGACGACGATGGTCGCTGTACTGATCCAAATCGCGAGCGGCGGCAGGCAGTTTCGCCAGGCATGTTGCAGGGAGTGCTTCATGGAAATAACTCTTGAATTGGTTTACCGAGGAATCGATGGAGTAGCGGCTTGAACCTGCGACCGGCTGGTCTGCATCGCGTAGATTTCCGCGCGGCGGACGCCGGTCACGCGGACGGTCATCTTGCGGCGATCGACAAATTCGACAGTGATCGAGTCCCCGCGGGCGCCATCGGCGAGGGCCTTGCCCGGCTCATTGACCTGCACACCGGCCCCGACGGAGAACACTTGAATATCATCGCCCCGTTTGACAAGCCGCACCGCGCGGACCATGTCCGTTCCCACCAGTTGCCCGGCGTTGAGCGTGCGCGTTGTTTCGCGGCCGATGATTTGATTGGCGTCGAGTGTCAGGCGCACACCGCTCTTGAGCGACACGGATTGCAGTTGCACGTCACTGGCCTCGATGATCTCTCCCCGTTCCACGAGTCGCGTGACGGTCACTGCTTTCGTGGTGCCGGTGATCTCGGCTTCCATCGGCAAGCGAGTCGGAGCGGCGGCGTTGCCAACGTGCAGCACGAATTGCTGCCGGCCCAGCCAAGGTGACACGCCCCCTTCCACTCGCAGGATTGGTTGTCCCTTGAGCAACTGAGCGACTCGCGGTGAAAATGCAACTTCGACTTGCCA
>JAYTUF010000227.1:0-9327 GCA_043744755.1 Anatilimnocola sp. | reverse complement strand
AGAGGCCTTCTTCAATTCCCCCCATTCGGCAAAATCACGCTAGCAAATCCCCGGAACCGGAATTAGCGTTTTCGGCACTAGCGCGTGGCGGCTGATTTCATTCCCAAGTTGATGCTGAGGTCTGCCGCGGTGTAGATTGGCGCAGCTTCAGCGGGGTGCCCTCCGACTTATACACACCCTCGATGCGAAGCAGGAGCTGCCATGAAGTCGTTGCTGTTGGTTGTTGCTTTGGCCTCTGTCTCATGCTTGGCCCAGGGCGCCGAGTCCTGGCCGCAGTTGCAAGGGGATGCGCTCCGTTCGGGAAATGCTCCCGCCGCGGTGCTGCCGGATAAGCTGGGCTTGATCGGCGCCGTGCCGCTGACGGACGGCATTTTTGCATCCCCAATTGTTGCGGACGGTAAGGTATACGTCGTCGATGGCGCGGGGGTTGTTCATTGCCTTGATGCGCAGTCGCTGAAGGTGCTGTGGACATTTGCCACGCGTGGCGGCGCGGGGAATTGCAACAATGTGGCGACGCCAGCCGTGAGCGGCAAGTTCCTCCATGTCGGCACGACGGCGGGCTACTATTACGTGCTGGATCGTGACAGCGGCGAGGTAGTCCGCGAAATCGATTGCAAGGAGCCAATCTTTTCGGCGCCGGCCGTCGGCAATGATCGAGTTTACTTCGCGACCCTCGGCGCGCAGGTCTATGCGGTCGAGTCCGACGGAAAGTTGGCCTGGACCTGGGACTTCGTCAAAGAGGTTGTCAAGTTCGAAGGCAATCGCTGGAGCGGCGAGGATTGGCTCAAGGATCGCAAAGGGCGGGTCAACTGGAAGGACCATTTTGTCTGTTCGCGCGATATCTGCCTGATCGGCAAGACAATCGTGATTCCCGCCGGTGGTCGCACTGTTTTTCTCGATGACGCCGGTGCTGCCCCCCAACTGCGAGTCGCTGGCGAAATACCGGCCTTCGATGGCGCTGAGTTTCCCGCCACGTTCGGCCAAAGTGCGGATGCGGCCGGCAATGTCTATGTGCAGTGGCACCGCCGCGATAATGCCGGTCGCGTTGAAATCTTAAAGCTAGACGGCGACAAGCTGCAGACCGACTTTATCAAGAGCACACAAACGGCGATTCAGCTTCCCGGCCTGCTCAGCTTTGCTGCTGTGAGCATCCGCGGCGAGGACGTGTATCGCGTGCGTCCCGAGGCGGGCATGGGCCTGTGTCGCCATCGCGTGGGACAAGAGAAGCCTGAGGTACTGTGCGCGGCGGGTTCCATCTGCTCACCAGTGCTGACGCGCGACCAGGCCGTCTATGGCGGCCTCGACGGCAAGTTGTATGTCGTGCCGCTCACTGGAGGTGAACCGCAATCCTTCGCGACCGCGCAGGGAGCCCCGATCAGCGCTGCGGTCGCGATTGCTGACGGCCGAATCTTCGCTGCCTGTGAAGATGGTTATCTGTACGTTTTCGGCAAGGACGGAGAGGCGCCGCTCCCCACGAAGAATCTGGAAGTCACCAAAATCCGCAGCCCGTTGACGGGCAAGTTCGCCGGGGCGAAGCACGACTGGTATACGAATTACGGCGACTTCGGCTCGACGAATGCAAACGTGCAGGATTTGGCGCCGCCGCTGCGGATGCGCTGGGCTCGCCGGCTGGAGGGAACCGTCAAGCATCTGCCCGTGTGTGGCGGCGGCCGCATGTATACCCACACAGCCGAAGGGCAGGTGATTGCGGTCGAGCAAGACACCGGCCGCCTGCTGTGGCGAAAGTTCTGGCCCGATGTTTATCTCTCATTTACTTCGCCTCTCTACTACAACGGTAAGCTGCTGATCCCGCAGGCCGGCATGAAGCGTTCGCTGATGCGGTGCCTGGATGCCGCCACCGGCGAGCTACTGTGGGAAGCGCCCTTCACCGGTTCGCCCAGTTGGAGTCGGCAGTTCCCGCCGGTGATTGATGGCAATCTGGCGATTTATGCCTCGGGTTCGGGAGAGTATGCTCCGCAAGGCACGGAGAAGCCCTACACGTTCAAAGGCACTCCCGAAGCCAAGAGCGATGGCCGCGAAGTGATGAGTTGGATCTATTCCAACGATAACCCTTATTACCCCAAGGATAATCGTCCGCTCCTGTGGGCCTGGAATCTCGACACCGGCAAAGTTGTTTGGCAGAAGGATTTTTCCACCCAAGGCCGCGGCGGCAATGATTGCGGCATCTGCCTCTTGGACGGCAAGTTATTTTACTCCACGTTCTTTGGCTATTCCGCCAGCCATCGCGCGCGGCGGGGACTGCCGCCGGAGAACAACGGCTTGACCGCTTGCCTCAATCCGCAGACGGGCGACGTTGTCTGGCAAACGAACAAATATTTCGTGACGGCCAAGTGTACGCTCACCGGCAAAGACGGCCGAATTTATATCGGCGGCTTCAATCCCGCCCGCGAAGAGACCAAGGATCGCTTTGTCTGGTGCCTGGATGCCAAAGATGGCTCGCTGATCTGGCAATCCGATGTGGTGACCTCCGCGCTGAATGTTGTCACGGTTGGCGATGAATTCATCTTCTCCAACGCCCTCCGCGGACGGGGCAACGTCTTCGACCGGCACACGGGCAAGGTTGTCGGCGGCGTGGACCACAACTACGCCTGCTGCCGATTCACAATGTCCGGTTCGTACATTTTGGGCGCGAACATGGACATGATCGACCTCGCCTCGGGCAGCAAGCTAGTCTCGACCGGCCCGGCCATCGACTCCCGCGAATGTCTGGGCGCTGTGGTTTCCAACGGCCGCATCTTCTACATGTCCCAGGCCAGCGGGTTTATTGTTTCACAAACCTACGGCGAGGAATCGAAACGGCTCCCTGCCGTTTGGGAACGACCGTAAACGCATGTTCGAGGTGATCTCATGAGTCGCTGGTATTTCGCTTTCTTGCTGGGAATGAATTCATTCGCGCTGGCTGCCGACGAGGTGAAACTCGTTAGTCCGCCGCAGGTGACGCGCGACGGCGATGCATTCCGGATTTCTTTCGGAGTCAACGCCTCGACCGACGTCGAGGTCGCCATTCTGAATCGTGACGGCAAAGTAGTCCGCCATCTGGCCGCAGGTGTGCTCGGCGGCAAGAACCCGCCGCCTCCTCCCTTGCAAGCGGGTCTGGAGCAACAACTGCTGTGGGATGGCAAGGACGATGACGGCCGGAAGGCTGCCGGCGATGATTTTCAAGTCCGCGTTCGCGCCGGCACCAAAGTTCGTTTCGGCAAGATGATCGGCGGCAGTTCGTATACTGGCAGCGTTTCGATCATGCCCTATCGCGCGCCGGTGAACGGCCTGGTCGCCGATGAACAAGGCAACCTCTTCGCGCTCATGATGTCGGATGTCGGCAGTCACGGGAATTCGGGCAGATGGCCGTGGCACCTCCGCAAGTTCGACAAGCAAGGAACCTATCAGCGGACGCTCTTGCCCTATCCTCCGTCAACAAAGCCAGAGCAGGCCAGCGGCTATACACTGCTGCCAACCAATGACAATCGCTTCGTGCCCGCCAATCAATCCAGCCTCTATCCGGTCTTTGCCAGCCTGGGAAACGAAATCTTGCCGCGACTCTCCGCAGGCCGGGTCGTGTTTGTCCACACGGAGACGCGCGAGCTGAACTTCCTGGCCCTGGATGGCAGCAACCAGTTGCAAACGCGCCCGATGTGGCCGGCGAACAGCAAACTGAAATGCCCGAATTGGATGGATATCCAAGTGGCGCTCTCGCCCGACGGCAAGACCGCCTATTACTCGAATGTCGCCGGCGTGCCCTATGACGGCAAGAAGCCGGAGGACATTGATCCCGACTGGCCGCAGGGGCGAATCTATCGCCAGGACCTGACTACAGCCGGCAGTGTGCCCACGCCGCTGTTCGATCTGACACTTCCCGATTGGAAGCAGACTCCCTATTGGATGCCCAGCGCCTGGGACAAGAAGTCTGCCGCCGCCGGCATCGACACTGACGCCCAAGGCAACGTGCTGGTCTGCGACCTCGTGAATCAGCAGGTCGTGGAGATTTCCCCCGCCGGCAAGTTGCTCAGTGCGACTGCGGTTCCTTGGCCGGATAAGGTGCTGGTCTCGCGCAAGACGGGCGACCTGTATGTTCTCTCGCGGAAGGTGTCGCGCGGTTCTTTGCCCCCGGCGACGCTCTCCAAAATCTCCGGCCGCGGCGCGGCAGCCAGGATCGTTGCTACCTTGCCGCTGGCAGGACTCATCGGCGGCAGCTACACGCTCGACGAGACCGGCAGTTCACCGGTGGTGTGGCTGGGAGGTCGGCGCAGCCAAGACGAGCGCGACAGCAGTGCGCTGATCCGCATCGAGGATCGCGGCGCTGAACTGGCAGTGACGGGTGATCAGTTTCTCAATCGCGATGCGAAGGCGATTACCTTCGTCGGTTACATGGATGTGGATCGCGAGGCCGAGTTGGTCTACATCACGCGTTCCGGCGGCACGGTCTGGCGGTTTAACGGCATCACCGGCGAGGGAGGTCCGTTAGCGCTCCGCGCCGCCGATGTGGCGATTGGTCCGCGCGGCGAGGTCTTCACGTTGGGAACGGTTGGCAGCTTCGAAGGGCCGATCGCGCGCTACACTCGTGATTTGAAGCCTATTCAAAACGCGGCAGCCGACGCCAACACGTTTGGCTATGTTTACAATCGAGCTGGCCGCGGCATCAGCGTGTGCGGCTTCGACGTGGACGCTCAGGGGCGGGTCTATGCGACCTTTGGCGTGAACGAATGTCATGTGCGCGTGTTTGACGCGCAGGGAGAGCTGGTTGATTTTCCTCGCACGATTGACGACGTCCGCGGCAAGGGAAAGATTCCCGTGGCCATCAGTGGCGTCACCGGTTTCGGCGGCAGTCTGCGAGTCGATCGCGCCGGTAACATCTATCTCTTGCAAGGCGGCGTCCCACCGAAGACTGCCGTGCCGACGGGCTTTGACGGCGACGAAGCCTATCAGCATGCCGTGGGCACCATCTACAAGTTCCCGCCCACCGGCGGTGAGCTGAATTCCAGCAACAACAAAGTCAAGAGTGTGAGCGGAGCGATCGCGCAGTACGTCGGCTGCGGATCGGTGAGCCAATGGCGAGCCGCTGGGTCGTGCGTCTGCACCAAGCCGCGGTTCGACGTGGACGACTACGGCCGGCTGTACATTCCCAACAGCATCACCTTCTCCGTGTCGGTCCGCGACAACGCCGACAACGAGATCGTGCGCTTCGGAGATTACGGGAATCTCGATTGCCAGGGGCCCAGCAGCTTGGAGCCACTGCCCGAGATTCCCTTGGGATGGGCCGTCACCGCTTGCGCGACCGACAAGCACATTTACATCGGCGACTGCCTGAACCATCGCGTGGTCCGCGTGGATAAGCAGTTCGCCGCGGAAGCCATCGTGAAGTTGCCGCAATAACTTGCTGATAATTACAGCCAGCCGCGGTGGTGGCAAACCCGTGCCAAGAAAACCAGGCCGCGGAATGAGGAGATTCTCACAGTGGGTTGCCGCGGATAAACGCGCTAGCACTGCAAGCTCGTGCTGGACGACTTCGCTGTCGAACGTCTCATTTTTAACGGTTATTCCGGCAATAGAAGGCTCCTTCCGAGCCGACGTCACATCTTTCATCTTATCTGTTGTGCCGGGCACCGTTCGCAACTTAGATTTGCCAGGGTCGTGCATGTAGATGCAAAACCCTCTTGCATTGGGCGATGAACGGCGGAAGGCGTTATCCAGAATTATGAGATGGTTGGAGATGTACTGCCTTATCTCGTTGGAATCTTCGCCATCTTTCTAGGCGCGGGATGTGGGTATGCCATTGCAGCCGCGCGCTTCGCGTCGCTCTTTAACGGGTATGAGAACACCCATCAGCAGTTGGTTAACGATCTGAGCGCTATTGCCGACCGGGTGCAGACTGGGGTAGACGTACATTCCCAACGGATCCGTGAAATCGATAATGACCTCGGATCCACCGAATCAAGCGCTGGAGGCAATGCGGAAGCCCACGCCGCCGTCAATGAGTTAGCCATTGCAAATACCCAGCTCCAAACGGAACTGGAAAAGGCGAAACGAGAATTGAATGAGCAGTCGGCGAAACTGCACGAGCAACAAGTACATGCCCGAACGGACGCACTGACTCTGCTTCACAACAGAAGATCATTCGACGAATCATTGAATAATTTGGTCACTGTGACGCGCGCAGGCCAACAATTTGGCGCGTTATTGATGATCGACATCGATAAGTTTAAGCAGTTCAACGATCAATTTGGCCATATAGTCGGAGACGAAGTGCTCAAGCACGTTGCCCGAACCTTGCGCCAAACCGTTCTGGGCCTGGATGTCAGCATCTGCCGCTATGGGGGCGAGGAAATTGCATTAATCATCTCCGCCGCCGCCTCTCCCCGTGCTCGGGTGCTGCACGAAGCGAAGGCGCTGGCCATGCTCATCCGATCGGCAATTGAGGACGCCACCCCACGGTATGAGAACCTAGCGCTGTCAGTTACAGCCAGCATTGGCCTGGCCGTCACCGAACCAGGCTTAACGGAAACCAACTTAATTACCCATGCGGATGCGGCACTTTATGCTGCCAAGAGTGCCGGTCATTTGTTGAGTTCGCGCCGCCATTGTTCAACACCGACCAGCGCCGCGCCCGGCAATGGCGCTAGGTGCCTGTTGAGAAACCCACCCCATTTCTCAACACCCCTCCCCGCTTGAGGGAGTTGCGAAGCATAACTCGTAGCACGAACCCCTAGGTTCGTGCGAGGCCCCCCGATCCAACTCACCACAACACCGATAACAGTTTTCGCCCCCTTTTCACCTGCGATCCCAGCATTCTCAAGCCCTTACCAGGCAATACTTTATCAAAATATCATCAACAATTGTTAACTATTTCGTGAATACATCTGATAACAACTCAACCGGGTGAGGCGAGCCCCCGTAGCATGAAGCCGTTGCTTCGTACGAGCATGCGCCGACACCCGCGCCCCTGCAGCTGGACGTTATCACGCCCACACTTGATAACGCCCCGCGCAGAGAAGACCAGCATCTCCGCTGCGCTACTCTCTACCCAATTTGTCAAAGAGCCCTCGCGGCCAAAGCTGCCAGCTTCGGCCTCACAGGCGCTATACCGCTCGCCAACCTATTAGACGTTCGACCCCAGACACGTCTGGTCCGCGCGACGTGACAATTCCTTTAGAAACTCGCAGCACGAACGGCGAGCGTCGCCGCGTCAGCCGCGTAGGTCATGCATGGTGCTCGTTGCATGACTGGTGCGAGGTGGGGTGGCACGGTTGAATGGGGAATGATTTTGGGTGCCACGGCGTGTACTCGCCCGTGTTTGCTCGCCATTCTCGTGCCAGTTATTTCAGACAAATGGACCTGTCCGCTGTCTGTCCCACGCTGTCTGTCCCTCACGAGCGACGCGGCGAATTTTGGGGCACTCCAAGAATTCGACTTCAGCGGCGAATTACACTTTAATATTGGTTCGGGAACGATCGTTTTGGTTGGGGAACAGAGGCTTAGGAATTTTGGCCATGCATGCGCTGTGGTTGGTGGTTGCGCTCGTTGCGGCGTCGCCGGAAGTGGACGATGGGAGCTTGCTGTTTTTGCAGAACTGCAACAGCCTGGTGGAGTTCAGCACGGGGGATGAGATTGGGCATGTGGCAATCGCGTTTCGTGAGCAGGACGAAACGTGGGTCTATGAAGCCACGCCGGGGAAGGTTCGCCGGGTGACGTTGGCGACCTATGAAGAGGAACTGGCGCGACTCAATGCACGGCGCGGAAAGTGGGAACCGATTCGGCTGTGGGTCCTGACGCCGGAGAAGAAGTATGCGGCGAGCGAAACGGCCGCCATGCAGGAGTTTCTCGATGAGCAGCTCGGCAGACGGTATTCGGTGAAGAACTACGTCCGCGGCAAACCGGGTGACGGCACGCACTGCGCGGAGCTGGCCGCGAACACGCTGAACCGGAGCGGGCGGTTCGACCTGGCTGACTGCCACCAGATTGATCCGGCGAAACTGTTGACCACCGTCGCTCGGGGATATTCGGCAAAGGTCGAATATCCAATCGGCTCGCTGACGACGACCGACGCCTGGTATGTGCGCTGGGGACGGTGCTGCACCGCGAGTTGCAACTGGTGCGGCTGGTCGTGCCGCGAAGCGTGGTCGTTTTGCTGGTAAGGCGCGGTAGGATGGGCTATCGATATTCCTGATCGATGACGAAGAACTCGTACCGGCCGGCGACTTCTTTCACGCTCACCCTCGCGTAGTCCCGGTCCGCCCCCGCCGACTTCATCGGGCTTGCGCAGGCTCACGGGAATTGCGACCGTTGGCAGCCAGGTGCGGCTGGAAACCCAGATCAAAAACAACAGGCCCACGACGAAGCCCAGGAGCAGCAAACCAGCAATCAGCACAGGGACTTTCCGGCTTGGTGCTTGCATTTGAATCGATCCCGGAGGGATCAAAGCCATTAGCCCCAGGTTGAGCGCAGCGACACCTGGGGTTCCCGAGGCAAGTTCCAGCTCCCGATCCCGCAGGGATCGCAGCCACATGGCGCTGCGATCCCTGCGGAATCGAGGCGTGATTTTCCCGGTTTTCCCCGGGTATCGGCTAACGCCTCAACCCGGGGCTAAAGGCTGCGAACCCTGCGGGTTCAAAACAATGCAAAAGCCAGACAGTCTCCGAAGCCGGTGGCTAAGAAAAGATGAGGCTTATGTCTTCACCTTTGCCAGCTACTGAACTTCGAAGTCTTTATTTCCTACTATCGATAATCCTGTCCGATCACATAAAACTCATAACCGGCGCCCTTGGCCTTTACGCCGAAGATCGTGCGGCGGACTTCGATGATGCGGCGTTGACCCATCGCGATGTTCTCTAAGGTCAAGAGAGCCTTATATGTTTCAGGGCTATAGAACTGGAACACGATCTTGCCGGCGGCATCGACCTTGGCTTTGCCCACCAGCCGGCGATCGGCATCGCGGAGGGCGCCGGTGCGGTGCATGAACCGGAGCCGCTTTTCGTCTTTCGGCGAACCCGTGCGGACAGTGGGCGAGGAAGTGGCTACGTTCGTGACATAAGTCACCACGGGACTGCCGCCTCCGGCGACGGCGAGTTCGATCTTGAAGAAGTCGAGCTGCTTGGCATACTCCTCAGTCGTGGTCGCGTTCAAGCGCACTTCCCAGCGCTCCCAGGCGGGAATGCCGTCGCTGGTGCCAGGGCCGCCGGGACCGGGGCCGCGGCCATCGCCCTGACCCGTTCCTTCGCCATTGCCCGACGAAGAACTGAGTTCGCCCAACGTGAGCTCGGCCACTTCCGGCGTGGTGACGGCCAGCGAAATGGCGTCCAGCGAATCCTCGAC
>JAYTUF010000226.1:0-9359 GCA_043744755.1 Anatilimnocola sp. | reverse complement strand
TCGGCCAAGGACATGCTCGTCGTCAAAGGAGATGGCCGCTCGGACGCCGAACTCTGGTATCAACAAAAGGGGGCCGCCGCCCACGCCTATCAGGCCGCCCGCGAGTTCCGCTTCTGGCCCAAGACCGGTGCCGTCGAAGTCGAAGACGCCCGAGTCATCGACCTGCAACAACTGGGCAACCTCAACAAACCCAGGCCCACGCGGCAGCGGTAGGTAGCGAACGAAACGTCCTCAGACCGCACCTCGCCAGCCCTGCCAAGTGGCGAAACCGCAACCCAGTTTTTCGCCACGACCCCCCAGTAAACCCCGCGTGCGGCACTCACGCGTGGCGAAAAACCGGCTGGGTTTCTCGCCACCAGCCCCCGATTGAGGGAGCGGCCTATTTTCACTTCAACAATCTAAATTCCTTGCTCATCGATCGTTATTCGGGCTTCCGAACTCGCAAGTGAGTGACGAGTGATGAATAAAGAATGCGATTGCCGGCCTCGTCATTCAGGGGTTCAGAACGCACAAGTGATTGACGAGTGATGAACAAGGAGTGCCGATTGTTGAATGAAGAAATCAGGAGTATCTTCCCCTGACTTCATCAAACTGCATTCCTTGTTCGCCAATCGCTCCAGCGCTTCTGCACACAGAAGTGATTGACGAATGACGACCAAGCAGTCATTCGTGAGTCAAGGGCTGGCGACATATTCGCAGGAGCCGAGCACCCGCCAGGTCTAGCTGGCGGGGGTTTTGCTTCTTCCTGATCACAGGAATCTACCATTCAATGGTGATCGTCCACTTGGGCCTCGGGGACGAGATGCACTTAATGGTGATGGTGATGTTTGACTCCAGGCTGGCACCCGCAAACCGGCCAGTGCCGCCTGTCATTACCGACGTGCCTTCAAATTCTGCTGTTGCGGACCCGGGCCTTGTAGTGACGTCGGGACTATCCGTATCGATGTCCATATCAATCCGGTCGCCATTGGCAGCAGTCAAGGTTGCTACACCGGAGAACCCCCTGGCGGGCCCGCCCTCGGGATTTTTGTTTGGCGCCATCGCCAACACCACCGAGGCAATCTTCAGGACCGTGACGTGGCCGCCGCCCTTACTCTTCAGGACCGTGACGTGGCCGTCGGCATTAATCGTCCCGAAACCACCATCGGGAGTATCTCCGACCGCAAAAGTCGCATCGCCTCGAACTCTGCCTTTGAACTCGTCTTGGGCCTGAGCTGAGCCAAGCGCGAGCAGGCCGAGAGCCAGGAACGTAATCGTTGTCAATGCTTTCCAGGTTCGAATCATTTGTCTTTTCCTATGCAACAAAAGTAATTCCGAAACAACGACACCATTGGCGAATTGTATCAATCTAAAAAGCTTCCGCCATCAGTGCTACCGATCGCGGAAAAATGTGACCAAAGCCCTGGGGAGCGCCCTATCGAGGTCGCGGCGCAGTGCGCGACCGATGGGATCTTGTTCGCCAATCGCAATTCATTGCTTCAGAAAACAGGAATGATGGACGAGTGATGAACAAGCAGTCATTCAGTGGCCAAGGGCCGACGACATATTCGCAAGCCGAGCGCACCCGCCAGGGCTAGCTGGCGGGGACTTTGTTTCTTCCTGATCACAGGGATTTACCACTTAATGGTAATTGTCCAAACTCTTGTGCTGAAATTACAAGTGATCGTGATGGAGACTTTCGACGCCAGACTAGCGCTGTCAAATCGGCCCGTGCCGCCTGTCATTTTTGACGTTCCCACATAAACTGCGGTGGCAGTCGTACGGTCGGCGCTTTCGGTGATGGTGGGAGCGCCCGTAACGATGTCCATGTCAATCTCATCGCCATTGGCGGCTATCAAAACTGCGGTACCCGAGAATCCTCTGGTACCATCGGTTTCGCCGCTTGGCTTCATCGCCAAGACAACTGAGGTCTTACCGGTGTGCGTGATTTGGCCGACGGCATTGACGGTCCCAAAACTGCCATCGGGAGTACCACTGCCATCATCGGAATTAGTTGTGCTCCCAAACGTCGCATCTCCTTGAGCGCTCCCTTTGAACACGTCTTTCGCCTGCGCTGAGCTAAACGCGAGCAGGCCGAGAGCCAGGAACGTAATCGTTGTGATTGCTTTCCGAATCTGAATCATCTGCATTCTCCTTGCAACAAAAGAAACTCCGAAACAAAGACGCAACTCGCGGATTGTACCAGATTGGGAATCGAGTCAAGGAGTCCCCTGAGATCCAGGTGGCAGCGCCGCGAGCGATCACGCCTTTGGTCTGAATTTTGCATGATCGCGACGCGACTCACGTTTCCGCGGTGATTCTCGAACAATTCGGCTAGCGCGTGGGTCGTTTTTCAGACAGCGCGCCGCCCGTGGATGTCGATTTGCTCGGCCTGCATGTGACGACGGCCGATATTTATGCCCGGCTGTTCGCGAAGACCGGCAATGGTCAGATCCTCGGCAACTTAGTTTACAACACCGCGAACTTGTTGAACCCGGGGGGCTCGCTGACACTGCTCTCGCTGCTGACTCAACTGGCCAGGCTGATCTAGCCGAGTTGAACTAGCCGAGTTGAACTAGCCGAGCGCGCTAAACAGCCAGGCAATCTCCGCATCGATCTCGGCCGGGTCGGCGACGGTTTGAGCTAGTTCGCTGCGGAGCAAATCTCGATAACGCTTGCGCAGGCGATGGGCGGCGACCTTGGCGGCCCCTTCGGTCATGTTCAATTGCCCGGCGATGGCGGCGAACGAGCCGGCTGCACGATTGCCGCTGATGTAGGGTCGCAAGGCTTCGAACAGCGGCAGCTTGCCGGCGGCGGCATGTTCCTCGCGCAGCCGGCTGAGGACGTGATCGAGCAGGGTGATGGCCCAGTTCCGTTCGTAGATTCGTTCCGCGGTCCACTCGTGCCCCGGTTCCCAGTTCAGTCGAGACATGGTCAGGCGGGAATCGCCGGCCGCAAAATCGAGCGCGAGAACGCGCTGCCCGCCGCCGCGTTTCTCCGCCTGGTTCTTCCGCCATTCGTTCGTCAAAAAGTTCTGCATTGCCGTTAAGAGAAAGCTGCGGAAGCGGCCCCGCTCGGGCGCTGCCTGGGCGATAAGATCTTTCTCCAAGAGGCGGGCAAAGAACTCCTGCGTCAGATCCTGGGCTTCGTTCACTTCGCGAACCCGCCGGCGAACATAGGCATAGAGCGGGAACCAATAATGCTGACAGAGCGTGGCGAGCGCCGCCCGCGCCGGCTCACGATTGGTCCCGCCCGCCTCCAGCACCAGGCTCCAGTGCGTCGTGGCGAACGCGACGTGCCGTTCGTCGCCCGATTGTTGCGCGGAGGTCATGCGGGTCATTGTACGTGCGGGCGGCCCTTTCGGCTCTAAGTTTTCAGCTGATGCCTCTCATTCACCGGCCGAATTAACGCGTTCGCCAGTAGCGCAATGGTGAGCAGGCCCGCCATCGCGAACATCGTGGAGTTGTACAGCGTCGCCGAGGGATCGATGGTGCCTGAGGGGGCGATCTCCATGAGCTTCGCGATCGTCACGGACCGGGCGGCGACTAGAGCCTCAAGCTGTTGCAGCGGTGCGCCGAACGTCTGAGCAAAGCGGTCCGCATCGATGGCCGCTGCTAGATCGCGAATTGCCTGGCGCTGTGCCCGGTCGCGCAGCGTGGTCAGCGCCCAGGGGCCGATTACTCCGGCGGTGCTCCAGGCCGTGAGCAGGCGGCCATGAATGCCGCCGACGAATTTCGAGCCAAACAGATCGGCCAGATAAGCCGGAATCGTCGCAAAGCCACCGCCATAAAGCGTGAAGATCACCATCGTGACGGCATAAAAACCAATGAGCCACGTCACGTCTGGCTGCGACGCCTGCCGGTTCGCCCAGAACGGGATCGAAAGATAGAGCGGAATGCCGAGCAGAAAGTAAGCCGCATAAGTCTGCTTCCGTCCCCAATAGTCCGATAAGCTTGACCAGAAGAAACGCCCCAGCATGTTGAACACGCCGATCATCAAGACGAACGTGCCGGCAAACGCCGGTGTGACGATTCCGGGGAGCGTCGGTCCAAAGATCTCACTCAGCATGGTCTTGGCGACGCCGAGCACGCCAATCCCCGCCGTCACATTGAAGCAAAGGACGATCCAGAGCAGATAGAACTGCGGCGTCTTCACTGCGTTATCGACCGTGACTGTGTGACTGGAGATCATGCTCCGCGCCGCCGCGGCCGCAGTCGGCGGCGTCCAGCCCGTCGGCAGCCAATCCGCCGCCGGCAAGCGATACGAAAACGCGGCCACGATCATGACGCAGAAGTAACCGATGCCCAGCGTCACGAAGGTCTCCGCGACTCCCGTGCTGCCCGTTCCGACGATATAGACGCCTTCGTTCGCCGGCTTTGACAAGGCTGCCGCTTCTTTGCTGGAGAGCACGATCACAGCCACTTCCTGCCGAGCGACGGTCGCAAAATAGGCTCCCGCGCGCTGGACGACCTGGACCATTTCTCGCGGACCCAAATAGTCCGGCTGACGTTGGAATGTATCGACCAGCCCATCAATGAGCGGCGCGCCGATGATCGCGCCGCCGCCAAACCCCATGATGGCGAGCCCCGTGGCCATGCCGCGACGATCGGGAAACCATTTGAGCAATGTGCTGACCGGCGAGACATATCCGAGTCCCAGCCCGCAGCCACCAAGCACTCCATAACCGAGATAGAGGAGCCACAGTTGGTGCAGCCAGATTCCCAAGCTGCCGAGCAAAAATCCGCCTCCCCAACAACAGGCCGCCACCACGCCCACGGTGCGCGGCCCCACCTTCTCCAACCATTTGCCGGCGAAGGCTGCCGCCAGGCCGAGGAAGACAATGGCCACCGTGAAGATCCACACGACTTGGCTTAGAGTCCAATCGTCCGGTGCACTGGCCAGCCCGCCGCGAATCCTCGTTAAGGGAGCATTGAAGTTGCTCCAGGCATAAACGGAACCAATGCACAAATGAATCGCGATCGAGGCGGGCGGAACCAGCCAGCGGTTGTATCCCGCCGCGGCAATGATCCGCTCTTTGGCAAACAGGCTACTCATGAAGCAGGTTCCGGTAAATTCAAATCACGCCTTTCGGCAATACTGGCGAGGTCTTAACGTAGCACGTCGGAGAACGCCGGAGAAAGTTAGGCAGGCGTTTCGATTCGCGGCCAAGACTGCCGGACGACAACCCGCGAGTGCGCCGAAGTGAACAATAAAAAAAGCGACACAATTGAGGTCGCTCTAAGTCATTCGAAGAGTCGAGTGGGCGGTGGGGGACTCGAACCCAATTCTCTAACCCATTGAGCTAGCAACCAGTAAGCAGCACGCATCTCGAACCTCGTACGCTGGCGGGAGAGAGTCAGGCAGGATGCGCTGTATTGTGCGGGCTAATGAAATGATTGCCAACAAAATCCAGCCGATTCAAGGCTTGCGTAGCAACCCGCCTTACCGGAACCCGGGCGGCGGCGCTTGCAGCAAGAGCAGCATTTCGTTTACGCGGGTGAGTTGTCCAGCGCGGGCGGGATCATGATCGAGAGCCGTGGACAGGTTCCGCAGCACGCGCGTGAGGGCGGCGCGGTTGGTGTCGGCCGCGACCATGACATCGGGATCATGCCCGGGGTACAGCAGCAGGCGGTCTTCGCGCGAGAGGATTTTGCCATCCTCGAATGGATGAATGTAAATGTCATCCTTCGGAAACCCAACCGGCGCTCTCGCGCCGTCATACTTGACGATATAGCGACCGGTGGCAGGGACACCGACAATGGGGACATCCAACCGCCGAGCGACAAGGACGACAATCCGCGAGAGCGTGATGGGCAGCCCTTTGCGGGTCGCCAGCACGCGTTCCAGCGAGCTGTTATCGGGATTGTCGTAATCGTCTTTATTTCCCTTGAACTTGAGATCGTCGAACATCACTTTCCGGAGCGCAGTCACGACCACCTGCGGGTCGGCTGCATTCGGTTTGAGATCCTTGCCAAGCTTTTCGCGAACCTGGGCGGCGATCTCATCGAGCTGCTTCGTCAGTTCTTCCTTCTTCACCTTGGGGTTGAGTATTTGCGAGATGAAGAACATTCCTTGCTCAACATCGAGTTGCGAATCGGGCAGGGCACAAAAGGCTTCCAACGGATCGACGCGCATCAGCTTGAGAAGCGCTGCCGCGCGCATCCGCACCTCCGGGCTCCGGCTGGTAATTGCTTCTTCCAGAAACGGAACCACGCTCGCATCCATTTGCCGTAGCCGTTGGGACGCCCGTTCGCGAATCGCAAACACATCGTGATCCAGTTCACGAATGAGCTGGCGAATTTCGATCGCGGCCGCCGGCGACGCAGGGGTCAGTGTGGCCCTTTCCTCCTGTCCCCAGGCGACGAATGGGTGAGCAACCCACGGCAGGGTCAGGGTGGCAAGCAGCGCGACCATCAAGCCACGACCGGCCATAGTGGGCTCACCGGCGAGTAAGGCAGGTAACACAGAACAGTCCCACTATGTTACGTCAGCGGGGCAGTGGTTGCACGCTCTCGGAATCAATTAGTTGAACCACAGCGCGAAGCCCAGCGTGTTGCCGCGGAAGACTTCGTTCACGCGGCCGAAGACTTTCTCGTCGTACAGGTCGCCGGCTGCGAGATGTTCCTTGGGGCCGTACAGAGCCCACCGAAACAAGGGAACTTGCTCGGGCGGATTGTCGAGCAATTTTTGGAAGTTGATACCGCGCGGCTCGTCGGCATTCTGGCCAGAAAAGGCCCAGAATCGAAGTAACTTCCGCCCTTGTAGCACGGCCTGCGCTTCGCGCATCGCGGCTCGCCAGGCGGTAATCATTTCGGCATCCACGTGAATGCGGAGCGCGCCTTGTTGCTGCGAATTTGGGAGCCATTCGTGATCGTCATCGGTCTCGAGTTCCGCGGCATCCCACATGGCCAACGACAACTCCGTCACCTTGACGAAGTGCCCGCGAGCTAGTCGCCAGCGATCAGGCTCGGCCAGCTTCATGTTCATGATCGAAGCCCAAGCAGCCTGCTGGCGCGCATCTTCAGTCTGACCTTGCGACTTGGCCGAGAGTCGCGGACTCTCGTAACCATTGTGGGCAAACGCTTCGAACAATAATTCCGTATCGAACGAAAGGAAGACATCCACCGCGCCCATCAGCACATGGCAATAGCCGCGAAACCAAAGGACGTCGGCATAGTCAAACGTCACGAGCATCTCGGCATTGTCGCGGGTGATTGCCTTGAGCGGTTCTGAGAGCTCGCCCGCGCGCGGGAACCAGCTTTGTGGCTGGCCATCGCCATCCAAATCCCATTGCAGTTTGGCCAGCGGAATGCCGACTTTCACTTCTTTGTCGCGAACTCCCTCCAGCGTGGCTTCGGCAACGGCCAGGTCGCGGTGCAACGCAGCGAGTTCGCGTCGCCAGCTTTGGTAGCTGATGCGATTAGGCTCTGGATTGGCCTTGAAATTGGCCGGAAGCAAAAACGATGCCTGGCCGAACTTGGCGCCATGTTCCCAATGAAACTGCGAAGCCCGTTCAAAGGTCCGAATAATTTGCGTCAGAGCCAGCGCGAACCGGGCATTGTCATCGACGGGCCGGTCTTCCAACCGCCGTCGCAATTGCTGTTCGGCCGATCCCCATTGGCCGCCGTGCATCTTTTCGATCACGCCCGCGGGGAGCGCTTCAGCAGCCGATAGAGAATGCGAACTGCGGAGTAGCAAACTGCCGACTGCCAGCATCAACACGAAGCGTTGCATCGCGAGGTCCTCCGCCGTGAGTATCGAATCAGCAGGCAATACTCACAGTTCGCGCGCGGAGTTTCATTCTTCCATCTGCAGGAATTGTGCGACTTTAGCCTCTTCCCACAAACGGCATTTGCGTAGCCATGATGGTGAGGAACAAGACGTTGGCGTCGAGCGGCAGGTTGGCCATCGTCAGCACGGCCTGGGCGACGTGGTTGACGTCGATGGTCGGTTCCGGCGCGAGCGTGCCATTGGCTTGCAGCACGCCGGCGGACATTCGCGCGGTGAGCGGGGTCTCCGCGTTGCCGATGTCGATCTGGCCACAGGCAATGTCGAAGGGGCGGCCATCGAGAGCACACGATTTGGTCAGGCCGGTGATCGCGTGCTTGGTCGCGGTGTAAGGTGCGGAGTTCGGCCGCGGCGTTGTCGCGGAGATCGAACCATTGTTGATGATCCGCCCGCCGCGCGGCGTTTGGGCCTTCATCACGCGAAAGGCCTCGCGCGTGCAGAGAAAGACGCCGGTCAAGTTCACGTTTACGACTTGCTGCCACTTCTCGAACGACAGCTCATCAAGGGGCACTGGCGGAGCGCCTTGCCCCGCGTTATTGAAGAGCAGATCGACGCGATTATGTTTCGCGATGACATGATCGAACAATTGGCGGACCGAGTTTGGCTCGGTGACATCGGTAGGAATCGGCAACGCACTAGCTTGATTTTTAGCTGCCAGCGCAGCTGTTTCTTGCAATGCTGCCTCACGACGACCCGCGAGGGCCACGGTGTAGCCGTTTTGTAATAGCGCCAGCGCGACGGCGCGCCCGACGCCTGATCCTGCTCCGGTGACGATGGCGATTTTTGCGTTCATGTCATGTCAACCTTTCTGTGAGTGTCTTACCGAGTAGGCGAAGGGGGGACAAGGAGAGGGGGAGAGAACGATACGAATTACCAGGACCCACCCGCACTCTTCATTCTGCAATCGGCAATCCCTATTCTGCGTTCTGCATTGTTCTCCCCTCTCCCACTCGCCCACTCGCCCCCTCTACATTACCGGCTCGCCAATTCAAACCAGGAACCCACTCGTGGCATCATCAACTTCCAAAACCCTGCTCGTGACCGGCGCCACGGGCAAAGTGGGGCAAACGTTTTGTGAAGCCTTGCTGGCCAGTCCCGCGCACCAGGCTTGGCGGATTCGCGCGCTGTGTCACAATCGCCAGTTACCGCCGGGGCCAAGGGTCGAATCGGTGCGGGGGTCGATTGCCGATCGAGCAGCGGTCGAGCGGGCCATGCAAGGCGTGACGCATGTCGTGCATCTGGCCACCTGCAAGGAAACGCCCGACGAAGTAATGGACGTGACGGTGAAGGGTCTGTTCTGGCTGCTCGAAGCTTGCCGGCAATGTCCCACGTTTCAGCAATTCGTGCTGATCGGCGGCGATGCAGCGCTGGGGCACTTCGTCTATCCGCATCCACTGCCGATCACCGAAGAGCAAACGCACTCGGCCTATCCGGGTTGCTATGCGCTGTCGAAGGTGCTGGAAGAAGTGATGCTCGAGCAATATCAAATTCAATAGGGTGTAACTCGCATTTCTCTACGCCGCGGAACGCCTGTATAGCTTATCTTGCTCAGTTTGAATGTGGTATTCGAGGAAGTCATCCCATTGACCGTT
>JAYTUF010000225.1:0-2414 GCA_043744755.1 Anatilimnocola sp. | reverse complement strand
CACATCGTGGGCGACGGGCGGTTCGTCGGGAATCCAAGGCGCATAAACTGAACCCGGCACGCAGAGCAGATTCTCGGTGCCGAGTAGCCGGGCGGCTTCGATCATCTTGAGCGCGAGCTCGACTCCCTTCTTCCGCCGCTCGGGGTCTTCGTGCGTGAAGGCGTAAGGCCAGAAGAGAAACGAACAAACGCCGCTGATCTCCAAACCAATCTTGCGGGCCTGCTCGCCGATGGCTTTGATCTGCGCGGGAGTTGAGTCGGGCGAAAGATCGCCGTCGAGTGCATAGTTCACTTCCACCGCCTCAAAGCCGGCGTCTTTGCACAGTTGAAAACACTCCGTCAGCGTCATCTTTTGCGGATACGGCAGCGCCCAGAGGTTGATCGACTTCTTCATGTCGTAACGCTTGGTGGGCTGCTTGGCGCTCGCTTCCGTGCCTGGCTTGGCTCCTTTCTCATCCGCGAGCAAACCCTGCGCGGCGAGGAAGGAAGTGCCGAAGGCAGCGGAGTAGGCGAAGATTTCGCGGCGGCTGAGGGAGCCGGAGGAATTGGAATCGCGTGATGGAGAGGCGGACATGGGAAGGATCCTCGCAGGGGAAATGTTGACTTTGCCGGGTTGCTCATTGTCGCACCACGCGGAGCGTCCGCACAGGTAGCCCGTCGCGTCAGCAAGGGAGTGCCGCGAGTTGACGCCTGGATTTGAAAAGATATTCCCTTGGGCCCCGCCGAAAGGTACGATAAGTACCGTTAGTTGCTCCCACCTTTCCTTCCCACCTCACGAGGTTCGACCCATGCGTGCGAACTCGCCGAATGACAAGCCTTGCGCAGATTTCCGCGCGCTTGCTGCCTCGCGCCGGACAGTGGTGCAAGCGGGCGCGGCGACGCTGCTGGGATTAGGGTTGCCGGGACTGTTCGCGAATCAAGCGCGGGCGAGTGTGACGGCGAATAGCAAGAGCCTGCCCGGCTTTGGCAAAGCCAAACGCTGCATCTTTTTGTTCATGTGGGGTGGCCCGAGTCAGTTGGATACGTTTGATCTGAAGCCCAACGCGCCGGATAACATTCGCGGGCCTTTCAAGCCGATCAGCACCAAGGTTCCTGGCCTGCAGATCAGCGAGCATTTCCAGCAACTCGCGGCAGTGATGGATAAGGTCGCGGTGATTCGCTCGTTGAACCACGACGATCCGGCGCATCTATCGAGCGGCCATACGACGGTCACGGGGCAGCTTGCCCCGGTGGTTCGCAGCGATGCGACGCCGCCCAGCTCGCGCGATACGCCGCACATTGGTTCTGTGCTCAGCAAATTGCGTCCCTCTCGCGACGAAAAATCCGCTGGGATGCCGCCGTTCGTGATGGTGCCGTGGAAGGTCTTTCATCCTTCGGCGCCCGGCGGCCAGGCCCCAGGGCAACACGGCGGCTGGCTCGGTCCCGCTTACGATCCGCTGCTCGCGGTGGGGGACCCGAACAACAAGTTCTGGAAGTTGCCCGCGTTGCAATTACAAAACGAGGTTTCCGTTGAACGCCTGCAAAGCCGTTATCAACTGCTGCAGCAAATCGACGAGCAGCGCGCAGTCTTCGATCAACTCCCCCGGCCGGCGGCCATGTCGCAGTATCAGGCCAAGGCCCTCGACCTGCTCGCTTCACCCAAAGTGCGCGAGGCTTTTGATCTTTCCCAAGAATCCAATGAGACTCGCGAGCGGTTCGGCCGAAATATTCATGGCCAGAGCGTGCTGCTGGGGCGGCGGTTGCTGGAGCATGGCGTGCCTCTTGTGAACATCAACTGGCACGACGACGGCAAGAACTTCTGGGACACGCACGGCAACAATTTCAATCGGCTGAAGGACGATCTCATCCCGCCGGCGGATCGGGCGCTGACGGCGCTGCTCACGGATTTGAGTCAGCGGGGAATGTTGGAAGATACGCTCGTCGCTTGGGTCGGTGAGTTCGGCCGCAAGCCGGAGATTTCCGGAGGCACGGGGCGCGAGCACTGGCCCTATTGCTACAGCGGCCTGTTCGCCGGCGCGGGCATCACCGGCGGCGCGATCTATGGCAGCAGTGACCGGCATGGCGCCTATCCGGCGACGAACGCCGTTTCGCCGCACGATTATGCGGCGACCATTTATCACGCGCTGGGGATCGCTGCTGATACGAATTTGCGTGATCGCAATGATCGGCCCCATCGAGTTTATGGCGGCGAGGCGATTGTGGATTTATTTGGATAGTGTGTAGCTGAATTCGCCAGAATTCAGAGCACTCGCGAAGACTGAATTCTGGCGAATTCAGCTACGGGAACCAGAGTAATAACAGATGCTTGAACTCCTCGGCAATTCGACTCCGCTGTGCGATGGCGTCTCGCGTCGCGCGATGCTGCGCATCGGGGCGCTGGCGCCGGTGGGGTTGTCGCTGGAGTCGCTACTCACG
>JAYTUF010000224.1:0-9369 GCA_043744755.1 Anatilimnocola sp. | reverse complement strand
TCGTGACGCGACCCGCGCGGGCGATATTCAGGCCGACGACCCGCCCCTCAAGATCAAGCAGTGGACTTCCGCAAGCTTCGGGAATCAGGGCTGTGTCGTGGGCAAAGACTGCGGGAAAACCGCCTCGCCGCTGGCTCAGATTGCCGGAATACTCTTCGTCTTCGTCCGCATACAACACCAGCTTCAGCTTGAACGGCAACTCTTTGTCCGCCCGCTTCACTTTGATGCCGACTTCCTGGTCGGGCTTGGTCTTCTCCATTTGCTTAAACAGGGCCTCCGCATCAGCGACCTTGTTTCCCTCAAACTCAATCAGCCGATCATTCACACGAATGCCCGCCCGGGCTGCTGGTCCGCCATAGATCACACGTTTGATCTGCACGCCCCCATCATCGGCATCGGCGACCTCAACTTTCATGGCACCGCGCGGCGGTGGTGCACTTTCGACCTTACCCACCGTGTTGCTCATGATGCCCAGCGACAGAGGCATGGCGTCGATATCCGGCGTGACCAGCCAAGCGCCGGGCAGCGGTCCCGTTTCGGCCCAAGTGATCGCTTTGAGCCGCGGTGCGTCTTCCATCCGCAGCAGTGCCAGATCATGTTCCTCGTTGCGAGCCACGATGGTCGCAATGTACGGTTGCTCGCCGATGACACACGCCAGTTCGCCCTTAAGGACGCTGAACTTCGTCAGAATCAAGCCGCGGCGACTGACGGCGACACCCATCGCCACGGGAACTTCATCCGCCAGCACATCGACAATGCTCTTCCGCAGCGGCTTGGTTAGCGATTCGACGCCGGCGAGCGTCTCAGCACTATCTTTCGCGAGCGCATACCAATCGGGATCTTTGATGAACCAACTAGCAATGGTGTCGGCCAATTGCAGAATCGATTCGGGAATGAAATCCCAAACGATGAACTCTTCAGCGCTCAAATCGACGGGTTCGCCAAACTCCTTGCTGTTGACAAAGTCATCCCACTTCTTCTGATAGATCTCGACCGGCACATGCTGATTCTCAATCACGTCATAACCAATATTGGAATGAATCGCGATGACCTCGCCCCGCAGGTTGAACAGCGGGCCGCCCGAATCGCCGGGATAAACGGTGGCATCGGTTTGAATGCCGTCGAGCGGATCGGTGCCGTCCCCGACCACCAACACGCGGCCGAGTCGCAGCGGCGGTTTGCGATCCTTGAAAATACCGCCCGGATGACCAGTCGCCAGGCACCACTCGCCCCGCTTGGGTTTTTCCTTCGCCATCGCCACATGCGGCCATTTTCCTTCGCTCTGAATCTTGGCGATCCCCGCATCCCAGTTATGATCCATGCCCAGCGACTTGGCCTTCACCTTCCGGCCATCGCTCAGTTCCACTTCAAAAATATCCCCGGGCACCATGATCACGTGGGCGCAGGTGAGGATGTAACCATCCTCGCTGACAATCACGCCGCTGCCGGAGGAGTCTTCTAAATGAATGCCGATCGTCGCGGCAATCATTTTTTCAAGATGCTCTTTGGTTTGCTCTTGAGCTTTCTTTAAGTCGGTTAATGACTGGGCCTGCAATGGCGAAAGCAGGAAAACAACGATGAGTAAAGATTGCAGAATTCTGCGACCGGACTGGCCTGACAGGAAGAACTGTGTCATTGGCGACCGACTCCCAAGCGAGACGAAACGGACCTGCGTCTATCTTACTTCTTCTTTCCCACAAAGACATAATAGGGCATCCGCAGCAGCGGAATATACGGCACCTTCGACCGCTCCTCATCGAACCGCAGCGGCTCAAAGTGACGATGCAAATAGGGAACGTGGTCGGGCGAAGGGTAGACATTGTCCATGCCGAACCAGGTGGGCCAGAAAGTGCGCGTCAGCCAGCGATGCCGCTTCAAACCGTCCCGTGGATACTTGCGCGAGACATAAAAATCGACGACGCCCAGCAGACCACCCGGCTTGAGCATCGCCAGCGCATTTTCGATCGCGGCGAACCAATCGGGGATCATAGTCAGTGAGTAGGAGAACGTCACGACGTCGGCCGGTCCATCGGCGGGTTGAAAGGTCGTGGCATCGGCTTCAATGGTCTCGACATTCGTCCAGCCACGACTGGCAATCCGCTTTTGAGCGATCGCTAACAACGAAGGAGACAAATCGAGGACATAAGCTTTTCGCAGCTTGGGCAGCTTCTCGCCGATGTATTCCAGATTCGCGCCGGTGCCGCCGCCCATATCAACCCACAGGCCATTCTCGGGCACGGGGAGGGCGGAATACATCTCCTGCCGGCCTTTGAGCAACCGTTTACGGAAGTCGTCATAGGCTTCTGCCTGGCCGGAATAGAAATTTTCCAGTCGGGCGGCGTGGTCCTTGCCTCGCACCGGCTTGAGGGCCAGGTGATAGAGAATCTTTAAGTCGGACCACCAACCCATGATTAAACCATTCCAATTGCGGAACTAAGCAGCCAAATCAGTGATGTAAAAACTGCCATAAGTATGCACCCGATCTTTGGCATGCAGCTCAGCCGCCAGTTCTGGATGGTACTTGAGGAATTCCGTTAGTAGCCGCTGCTTGCCATTGATGGTGACTGTGACCTTCTCGATATAATCAGTAGCCAAACCGCCGCTTCGCCAGATGATGCGCGTGCCCGGCGCTGCCCGCTCCAAAATTGACTGCCATTCGAGCTCCAGCAGCGGAAAGAACTTATCGCTCAGCCAATCCATGTGATCGAGCAACACAAACCGCGAAATCGGCCCTTGATGCCGCTCCAAAAATGCTTGGACTGAATCAGTATGCGTGGTCACGCGGTCTACCAATCCACCTTTAAGCTTCAGGAAATTATCGGGCTTAAGATATTCCGGGCAGCACGCCTGCGTATAGCTCCCCTTCATATAGACTCGCCAGAAATAATTGTCATGCAGTGGCAAATCTCGAAAGACCGCCTCCACGGAATCTTGTATGAATTTGACAATCCCGCCGTCATACTGCTTTTCCACTTGCCGCCGCTGGGCTTTGGGTACGCCGACCATGGAGAGCGTGGCATCGCGGTTCATGGCGAACTTCATCGGCCGGGACCAGAACTTCTTCTTCAGATGCTGTTCATAAATCTCACGCTGTTCATCCAGCGACTGGGCATCCAGGGCCGCATCAATATAGGGCCGCACGCGAATGATGCGGTCCGTGTACAGCTTGATCATCCGCGCGAACTGGCCGCTGGTGCCGCGGAAGTAAAAGCTGCGGTTCTTATCCGCGAAGAACTTGATCCAGCGATCCCAATAGTTCTGTGACCACTGCGGCAGGTCCTTTCGCAGCTTGTCCTGATACAGCTTGCGGGCATTGGGATGATAACCCTGGCCGAAGAATTGAAAAAAGTCTTCGTATTCCAGGCCCCGAATTCCCGCCTTTTTCAGGTCGAGCAGGGCGTTCTGCCGCGGGTTCATGTCCACCGCATGAACGTGGTTCGGCCCGCAAATGGCATAGTCGAGGGCGTTGCAACCCGCCGAGGTGATGACCAGCACGTTGTCTTGCGGACCCAAATTGAGGGCCACGCGATCCAGCCGCGGGTCTTCCCAGCAGGTGTTGTACACCAGGTTGTTGCCATGCACGAACTTGAAAACCCGCCCGCTGACCCAGTCCAAGAACGACATTCGTCCATCCCCGCCCAAGAACGGCCAAAACTTCGGGAGGCCGCCGAAAAAACAGCGGGCACCGATAACTTCCCTGCGAAAGATTGCAAACCGCCCATTGTACCGCCCCTGCGATGCGTCACAAGGCAGAGTACTGCTTACGCGCTGCGCTCTTCGTTGGCGAGTGTCACAATATCGCCACCGTGATTCGTTTTCCAACGATGGGGTGATGCCACCCCGGCCTTGCGGCTGCGAGATATGATGAAGGAACCGCGTGAGGCTGTTTTGCGCGGCTCGAATAGGTGGCGTCATGTTTGAATCCTTGACCATTCAGAACTTGATTGTCGCCCTGGTCGTGCTGACCGCGGTGATTGGGCTGGTGCTGCGCGCGAGCAAGTACTTCCTGCCGGCCAAGACTGGCTCTGGATGCGCGAGTGGTTGCGGCGGCTGCGCTTCGAGGACGGATGAGCCGGCAACGCCGCGGTTGATTCAACTGGGCGGCAAGGTTGAGAAGTAAGCGGGGTCATCCAATTGTACGCCGCCGCCTTTTGGCAATTTCCCAGCGAATCTGCTAAAACTATTGGAACGACCGCCAGTCAATTTCACCTCTCTGCAAACAAGGTTTACCATGAGCGACGAATCCTCGAACACCAGTCCTGCTGCCGCTGCTTCGCGGCGCACGTTTTTGAAGAACACCGGCACCCTGGCAGCCGCGACGGCGCTCGCGGGCGTGGCCGTGCCCCGCGTGCATGCCCAGGGGAGCGATACGGTGCAGATCGCCCTCGTCGGGTGCGGCGGCCGTGGCACTGGGGCGGCGGCGAATGCCTTGGCGGTGAAGAGCGCGCCGATGAAGCTGGTCGCAATGGCCGACGTGTTCGATAATCGGCTCAAGCAAAGTTACGACAGCCTGAAGAATGCGAACAAAGAAACCGTGGACGTTCCCGAAGATAGAAAATTCATCGGCTTCGATGGCTACAAGCACGCGATCGATTCGCTGAAGAAGGGTGACGTCGCGATTTTTGCCACGCCCGTCGCCTTTCGCTGGGTCCACTTTCAATATGCCATTGAAAAGGGGATCAACGTCTTCATGGAGAAGCCGATCACCGTCGATGGCCCGAGCACGCGGAAGATGCTCGCGCTGGGTGAACTGTCCGTCAAAAAGAATTTGAAGGTCGGCGTGGGCCTGATGTGCCGGCATTGCAAAGCCCGCGGCGAACTGTTCGACCGCATTCAAGGCGGCGAGCTGGGCGACCTGATCGCCCTGCGTTGCTACCGCATGCACCCGCCGGTGGGCAGCGCGTTCTCCGACAAGAAGCCCGCGGAGATGAACGAGCTGATGTATCAGATTCAGCGGTTTCATAGTTTCCTGTGGGCCAGCGGCGGGCTGTTCAGCGATTTCTACATTCACAACATCGACGAATGCTGCTGGATGAAGAACGCCTGGCCGGTCAAGGCCCAGGCCAGCGGCGGCCGCCATTATCGCGGCGACAAGATCGACCAGAATTTCGACAGCTACAGCGTTGAATACACCTTTGCCGACGGCGCGAAGATGTTTCTCAGCGGCCGCACCATGCCCGGCTGTCACGACGAATTCGCCAGCTACGCCCACGGCAGCAAGGGGATCGGCGTGATCTCGCAATCAGGCCATTCACCGGCTCGCTGCAAAATCTATAGCGGGCAGAACATGGTCAAGGAGAATCTTCTCTGGTCGTATCCGCAGCCGGAACCGAACCCATACCAACTGGAATGGGAAAACCTGATCGACGCCATCCGCAACGACAAGCCGTACAACGAAGTCAAGCGCGGCGCCGAAGCGAGCCTGGTCACTGCCATGGGCCGGATGGCCGCCCACACGGGGCAGGTCGTCACCTATGACGAAATCCTGAACAGCGACCACGAGTTCGCCCCCAACGTGGACAAGCTCGTCATCGACGGCGAAGCCCCGATCAAGGCCAACGCGGAAGGGAAGTATTCGATCCCAATGCCGGGCATCACGACGAAGCGGGAGTATGCGTGAGTTTTTCGGCGAAGATCAATTCCCTCTTTGCGGAGGAGAATTGGGAGGAAGCGCAACGGCTCTTGATCGCTCGGCGAAAGCGGGAGCCAACGAGCCATTGGGTGCTCACGCAATTGGCTGCGACGTTTTATGAGCAGCAAAAATATGGCGAATCTTTTGGGTTGCTATTAAAGTCGCACAAACTTGTGAAGGATTGTCCCCTCACGCTTTGGCACCTGGCAGGGGCCTGCGATGCGCTCGGCCGGGCGGACGATGCTTTGCCGATCTATGCCTAGTTAATTCGGAGCAACAAGACCGCCGAGGACGATCCTTGCTGGGAAGACGCTGCCTGGACCGATGCGCTGAAGGCGGACTGTGTCTTTCGCATTGGCGGTTGTTTTGAGAAGCAAGGGAAATACCCGGAGGCAAGGAACTGTTACCAGCAGTATTTGCGATTGCTAGGTCTGGGCATCGAAGGAGTCTATTCGTTTGAAGATGCCCGCGGCCGCCTGGCTCAACTGCCGGATTCGGACAATCAGAATTTGACGGCACGACAACGGCGTTCGGCTTTTGAATCGGTCTTGGAATCGCATGGATTAGTCGCTAAATCACAAGCGAAAAACCCGCCGATTCCGTCTTTGAACCTGCCCGAACCGGCTCTGATTTTGCAATCGCGGTAGCGCGCCCGTACCCTCCCATCCGCTCGCGCTGCAGCGGACGCCAAAAATCCGGCCGCAGCCGTTCGTCGATTTGGCGCGCGGGCCCAAACAGGACTTCGGCCTGGTCATCGTAAATACGATAGTGACAAGGGTAAGCCAGATTGCCGTTGGCGCGCTGTTACATGTGCCACGGCTTGACCAGTGCCAGGTAACTGCTGACATAGACGATCGGCAGCGACAACAGCCCCAAGGCCAAGATCAACGGCGCGGGTGTGCGACTCATTCAGCTATTACCCCACAATCTCCTCAATCACTTTCCCTTCCATAAACGTCAGCCGTTCGTTGCGGCCGAGGTGCGGGTAAGTGAGCTGGTGCTGATCGAGACCCAGTTGATGCAGGATCGTCGTGTGAATATCGCGGAAGTGACAGGGCCGGTCGATGGCTTTGAAGCCGATGGCGTCGGTGCCGCCGACGACCTGCCCGCCGCGGATGCCGCCGCCAGCGAGCCACATGCTGAAGCCCAGGTTGTGATGGTCGCGGCCCTTGCCGGATTCCGCTTCCGGCGAGCGACCGAATTCGCCGCCCCAGAGGACCAGCGTGCTATCGAGCAGGCCGCGGCGTTTGAGATCGGTGAGCAGCGCGGCGACGGGTTGATCGGTCTCGGCCGCCTTGCGGAGATGGTTCTCTTCGATGTCGCTGTGGGCGTCCCACTGCATGTTGCCCGGTCCGCCGCCGGAAACCACGCACGTGAACCGGACGCCCTGCTCGACCAGCTTGCGGGCCAGCAAGCACCGCCGGCCATAATCGTGCGTCGGCTCTTTTCCAATCCCATATAGATCTAAAGTCGCTTGCGTTTCGCGTGATAAGTCCAAAATCTCCGGCGCTTCACTCTGCATCTTGAAGGCCAAATCATACGCGCCAATCCGCGCATGAAACTCTTCATCGGCCGGATCGAGCGTAGCAAGGTTCAAGTCGCGAATGAGCTTGCCTGTTCGCTTTCGGCGATCGGCATCGACGCCCGCGGGCAGATCGAGATTCAGCACGGGTCGCTCACCGGGGCGAAACATCGTGGCTGCAAAGCGGCGGGCAGAAAGCCATGCATATACATCGGCTGGCCAGTGAGGTTCCGATGTTAGAGCAACGGCAAGCGCCAGCCGCGGATGATGGCGATGCCCAGCGCGATCAAGCCTACACCGAGCAGTCCGACGAACACACGGGCGCCGTTTGGGCCCCACAGGTTGGCGATCCACCGGGTCTTGTGCAGATCAAGCAGGAATTGATTATTCGTCGCCGCACCACCGATCAGTATCAGGCCGGCTAGGCACGAGATGACGCCAACGAAAATGTCTTGCATGAGATTCGAGAAAGCTCAGATCACTTCAACAACCGAAGCGTGCTGCGGGATGACGAGATGGGAAGAAAGGTTCGCCAGCAAGCACAAACGCTCGGCGGACCGAAACGACATGCACCGGCAAAAAATATCGATTCAGCACAAGCACGCTGGAACTCAAGATTCGGTCTGAGTCCGCATTCATCACGCAGCTGTCCTCTACGACTTGGCCTCTACGACTTGGCCTCTACGACTCGGCTTCGCGGTCTGGTTGGAACTCGTTTCATTCTAAATATCGTTTGCGGCACGGGCAAGTTGGAAACTCGCCCGGCGGGGTGTTGCCAGCAGCGCGGAAAATGTTTCGCAAACGGCGCCAGGTACCGAAGTTCAGCGCACGAATTGCTCGTTGCCCGCGAGTTTCTGGTAGAATCATCTTGTCGGGATTCAGCGCTGACGGTTAGGATGAAGGTCGTCATGAGCGGGGCACGTCCGGGTGTTCTCGCATCGAATCATGACTAGTCGGTTTGTGACCAGTCGGTATGCGACAAGTTGAGGGGGGTGGTATGCGTCACTACTCGTGTGATCGGTGCAAGCGTGTGCTCGATCCGCAGGAGGATTTGCGTTATCTGGTGCGGCTGGAAGTGCAAGCCGTGATGGAGCCAATCAACGATTGCGAACTGACCGATGATCGCGATCATCTGTTGGAGATAGAAGAAATTCTCGAGCGGGCCGATGACGAGATTTGCGAATCGGTCGGCGAGGATGTCTATCAAAAGAAGAGCTTTGATTTGTGCTGCGATTGCTATCGCCAGTACATTCAGAATCCTCTCGGCCGCGAGACCAAGGTCTCGTTGAACTTCAGCCAGAATTAAGTCATGTGGGGTCGCTTTCGCCGCTGGCCGCGTCTCACGCCGTTGTTGCTCGTAGCGGGGACGATCGCCATCGGTGTTTGGCTGTATGTGCGCGCTGCTGGTGACCGCAGCGTCAGACTCGCCGCGTTTTCAGAGCCCGCCGCGGTTGTTCGCGCTGGGCTTTGCCAAGTGCTGCAGGTGATCGATGCGACCACCCTGCAAGTGCGGCAAGCGGAGTTCAACGGCCCGGTGCGGTTGCTGGGCATTGATGCGCCTGAAGCATCACAGCGGGATGCTGCGATCAAGTTCTTAGTGCAGCGAGTCGCCGCGGGCGAAGTGCGCATCGAACTCGATAAGCGACGGCTTGATTCGCAGGGGCGGTTTCTCGCGTACGTCTACGTCGGCAATCAACTGCTGAATGAAGATCTCGTAGCCGCCGGTCTCGCTAGGGTGCAAACCTATCCGGGCGATTCGATGACCATCAACCGACAACTGCTCCGCGCTCAGGCTGAAGCGCGGAACAAAGAGCGCGGGATGTGGGCGAAGCCGTAGCGTGGATCAACGGGGCTTTACAAAATCCCGCCTGCCTGCGGATCAAACGCCACGCCGTGGCACAGCTTCGCCAGTCGCGCGAGCACCAGCAGCAGCGTGCCGGGATCCAGCGGGCCATCGTCGTCATCGACCGAATCTCCCAGCTCTTCAAAATGGAAGACATCGAACCGGGCATTGCTCAGCATCATCCGGTCGTACTTGAGCTTCTCTTCGGGCGTCAGCGTTTGGCCGCGAAGTTCCTTCTTGAGCTCGGCGAGCTGTTCCTTGACCTCGTCCCCTTCGATGTAGGTGATGTCGATCCCCGACGAATCAATGTGCGAGAGGACGGTCATCCCTTCCAGAAAACCATCCTCGCTGTCGGCCGATTCAACAATGTTC
>JAYTUF010000223.1:0-9379 GCA_043744755.1 Anatilimnocola sp. | reverse complement strand
CATGCCCCTGGAAGTATTCGTGCATGGCGCTCTCTGCGTTGCCTATTCGGGCCAATGCCTGACGAGCGAATCGTTGGGCGGCCGCAGTGCGAACCGCGGCCAATGTGCGCAGGCCTGTCGCTTGCCTTATGACTTACTCTGTGATGGCAAACTGGTGGAAACGGGCGAGCAGAAATATCTCCTCAGTCCGCAGGATTTGGCCGCCTATGACTTGGTGCCGGAACTGGTGAAGCTCGGCGTAGTCTCGCTGAAGATCGAAGGGCGGCTGAAAACGCCCGAGTATGTCGCCAATATTACGCGGCATTATCGTCAGGCCATCGACGCCGCCTGCGTAGGGAAACCGGTGCAGTTCTCGGCGCAACAAGTCGAGGAAATGGAACTCTCTTTCTCGCGTGGCTTCTCGCCCGGTTGGCTGGCGGGCAACGATCACAAGATGCTGGTTCCCGCCCGCAGTTCCGATAAGCGGGGCGTGTTGCTGGGCACGGTGGAATACGTTCGCCCCGGTCGCGTAGGTGTGCAGTTGGCGGCTTCGATCAAGCGGGGCGATGGCATTGTCTTCGATTCCGGCCGGGCCGAAGACGACCAGCAAGGAGGCCGCGTGTATGAAGTGCTGCAGCGTGGTCGGTCGCTCATCGAACCGGTCAACTGCGGCGTTGTCGAGCTGACCTTCGCGCATAATTCCATCGACTTCGAGGATGTGCAGCCCGGACGTGAAGTGTGGAAGACGGATGATCCCGAACTCACCAATCGATTGCGGAAGACATTTACGGAAGGCGTGATTCACCGCCGCGTGCCGGTTGATTTTCAGGTGTATGCGGCGGAGGGAGCTCCCCTGCGAGTCGTCGCTCGCACGGATCAGACCGTGATCGAAGTCGCGTCGGAACAACCCTTGGAACCAGCGCGGCAACACGTTCTCAACGAAGCGACCTTGCGTCAACAACTGGGCCGCTTGGGCGCGAGTCCGTTTGAGCTGCGGAGCTTGCAAGCCGAGATCATCGGCCGGCCAATGGTGCCGCTCAGTGTACTCGGCAAGTTGCGGCACGCGATAATCGAAAAGTTGCAGACGGCTTTGGAATTGGTTCCGCAGCGGCGCATCATGCGAGCTGGCGCGCTCGCCGAACTAAGGAGCGCTTTGCCGGATTCAGAAATCGATTCAGTATCGCCGACGCAAATGCACGTTCTCTGCCGGTCGCTCGCACAGCTCAAATCGGTCCTGCAGTGTCAGGCGAAAAGCGTGTACGTCGATTTCGCCGATATTCGCGAGTATCGTGACGCAGTTGAGATGGCTCACGCCGCCGATGCTCAGATTCTGCTGGCCACGCCGCGGATTCAGAAGCCGGGCGAGAGCGGCATTTTTCTGGCAATGATCAAGCATGGCGCGGACGGATTCCTGGTTCGCAACCTCGCGGGATTGCGGTACTTTGTCGAACAGGGCCTGCCGGTCGTTGCTGATTTTTCGCTCAATTGCGCGAACGAATTGACAGCCCACTGGCTGCGCGAACAAGGGGCGGTCCGCATCGCGCCGTCGTATGATCTCAATCGCGAGCAGCTGTTGGAACTGGTCGCCGCGGTTCCCACGAATTGGCTGGAATGCGTCGTCCACCAGCACATGCCCATGTTCCACATGGAGCATTGCGTCTTCTGCGCGATGCTCTCGCCGGGCACGAACAAAACCAACTGCGGTCGGCCTTGCGACACGCACCAGGTCGCGCTACGGGACCGGATGGGCATCGATCATCCGCTGACGGCCGACGTCGGCTGCCGCAACACGCTCTTCAATGCGGTGCCGCAAAGTGCGGCCGAGATTGTGCCGGCGTTGCTCGCTCAGGGCGTGCGGCACTTTCGCGTGGAGTTGCTCGATGTAGTTGGGGGAACTCCTATGCGGCAAATTGCGGACACGCTGAATCTATACAGCCAACTATTGCGCGGCGAAGTCTCGGGGCGTGAAGTCTGGGGCCGTTTGAATGCCGCCAATCGCGTCGGCGTGACTCGCGGCACGCTCGAAGAACGCCGCCATCCCCTGGCGATTATCTAATGCGATGCGCACTTTTTTTCCATCCTCAATGTTGAACAACTCTCCGAGTTTTTCACCGCAAAAACGCCGCAAACCCGAGAGTTACGCAGCCTCGCGGTGAAAAACTCGCCGACTATTTCAACTCGTCCTTTTTCGGGTTTCTAACGTTTTAAGCCATGCCCGACCAGCAGCCCGACCAGCAGCCCGAACAACCGCACCGCTGGACTCAATTGTTCTGGCTCTCGACGTGCAACCTGCTGGCGATGACCCTCTGGTTCTCCGTAACCGCCGTGGCCCCGGCGCTGGCGAGCAAGTCTGTGTGGGAGCTCTTGCCCCTCGAACAAGCCTGGCTGACGATCAGCGTGCAACTGGGTTTTGCCGCGGGAGCGCTCGCGAGTGCCGTTTGGAATCTGGCCGATCGCTGGCCGGCGCCGCGACTGCTCGCGATTTCAGCCCTCGTGGGAACACTCTTGAATGCGACCATAGCGCTCGGCATCAGTAATGAATTCGCTCGAACATCGACCGGCTTTCTGACTGTGCTGCTGCTGCGGGCGGCGACGGGGGCGATGCTGGCGGGGGTCTATCCCGTGGGCATGAAGTTGATGGCTTCGTGGTTTCGCCGGGGGCGCGGCCTGGCGATTGGCGTGATGGTCGGGGCGCTCACCATTGGTTCCGCGCTGCCCCATTTGCTGCGAGCCTTGCTACTCGATGATTACGCCGCGGCAATCTGGCCAGGCGAGCGAAGTTCGCTGCCGGAGACCTGGCGGCTGCTGCTCTTGGCGGCTTCGACGTGTGCGTTCGTCGCGGCGGTGCTCGGAATTCTGTTCATCAAGACGGGCCCTTGGCTGCCAAAGGCGTCCCAGTTCGATTGGTCGTACTTCGCCCGCATCTGGCAAGATGAACCGCTCCGCCGGGCCAATCTGGGTTATCTCGGTCACATGTTTGAACTGTATGCCATGTGGACCTGGGCGCCACAACTCCTGAGAGATGCCTATCGCGAGGGGGGCTTTTCACTCGCTTCAGCATCCCTGGCAGCGTTCGCCAGCGTAGCCATCGGCGGCATCGGTTGCGTCGCGGCGGGCCTGTTCGCGGATCGTCGGGGTCGTTGTCTGACCGCAATCATCAGCTTGGCCGCATCCGGCACGTGCGCCCTCGTCGCGGGAAGTTTAACGGCCTGGCCCGTCGTTTTAACCATCGTTTGCCTGCTCTGGGGAATCAGCGTCATCGCCGACAGTGCTCAGTTCAGCGCCGCTGTCTCAGAACTGTGCGACCCGCGCTATGTGGGCACCGCGCTCGCGATTCAAACTTGCACTGGCTTTCTACTGACGACCGTCACCATTGCCGTGCTGCCCTTGCTGCAACAATGGCTGGGCTGGCCCCTGGCAACGGCGGTTCTCGCCCTCGGACCCCTGGTGGGCATCTGGCAGATGGCCCGCCTCCGTGGCCTGCCCCAGGCCAAACGATTGGCATCGGGAAAAGGCTGAGTGGCCATCCTACGGTTTCTTTATCGTTACTTGCCGAACTAAAGTTGCAAAACGCGGATTTTTCGCTAACATTTGACTTTAGATATACAGGCCCAGGATGCTGCCGCACGAATTGCCGCTCCGCCTCTCACACGATGGTTCTTCTCCCATGCCCAAAAAATCCACACACCGTGGCTTTACGCTCGTCGAGTTGCTGGTGGTCATCGCGATCATCGGCGTGTTGGTGGCCTTGCTCCTGCCTGCGGTGCAAGCCGCGCGGGAAGCGGCGCGGCGGACGCAATGCCTGAATCATCACAAGCAATTAGGGCTGGCGCTGCACAATTATCACGACACGCACAAGATCTTGCCGCCGGCGATTCAGTTTTGGAATGGCGATGATTCCCGCACCAGCGACAACATGCGGCCCAACTGGATCATCATGATCCTTCCTTTCATGGAGCAACAACCGCTCTACGACTCGTTCAATTTCAATGTCACGATTTCGGACCCGATCAATCGCAATTCGCGCGGAGTGCGGATACAGAATCTGCTCTGCCCCAGCGATCCCTGGAATCGCACTAAATTCAAGGGCACTTCGGCGGCAGAGGGGGACAATTGGCAACGAGGCAACTACGCGGCCAGTGCCCACAGCGATTTCTCTTACGAGAACGGCTGGGATAATCCCTTGCGCCGCGGCGTGATGGGCTTGAACATTGGCGCCAAGTTTAGCGAAATCACCGATGGCACGAGCAGTGTGCTGATGGTCGGCGAGGTTCGGGCAGGCTTATCCAATGAAGATCGTCGGGGCACTTGGGCGATGGGAACCGCGGGAGCGAGCGCCCTCTTCAAGCATGGCTGCGGTGGTGATGCCAATGGTCCCAACGCGCCCTGGGATAGTTCTGACGATATTGAAGGCTGCGACATTATCACCGCCGCCAATCCGGGCTTGAGCGTGCTTCAGAAGCAGAAGATGACTTGCTGGCAGCCGTGTCCCAGTATGCAAGCCACCGTGCGCGGGCTGCACCCCGGCGGCGTGACCGTGTGCCTCGCCGACGGTAGCGTGCATTTCATCATGGACAATGTCGAAACCAGCGGCTCGTTTGGCTCATGCGATCCGCTCGCAGCTTGGGACAAGTTGATTTGCAGCGGCGATGGCGATAATCTCCCTGGCGGCGTGATTCGATAGTCTGCTCCCAATATTCTGAGGCCTCTCGTGATCTTGCGTCTTTCGTTGGTGATGATGGCGCTGAGTTTTCTCGCTGCATTGCAGGCGGGATGCAGCAGTGCGCCGGGCATGGAACAAGTCAGCGGCAAAGTGGCGTTCACCGATGGCGCCATGCCCAAAGGCGAGATTGCGACGATTCGGTTCGAACCGATCGCGGGGACCAACGCCCCTGGTCAATCGAAGGGCGCTTCGGGCGACATTCAGCCGGATGGCACTTATCAGCTTTACAGTATGAACAAAGGCGACGGCGCGTTCATCGGCGAGTACAGAGTTTGCTTCACCTTTCTAAAGACTTATGTCGGCCGCGAGTCACAGGTCGATGCCAAATTCACGGCGGCAGGAACCACGCCCCTTAGGGCAAAGGTCGCTGCTGGCGGTAAGAACAAATTCGACTTTGAAGTGACAAGAGCTCCCGGCCATTAACCGCACGTACTGCCTCACGCTGCTCGCGCTGTTGCTTGGGTGCCTGGGCTGCGAACGGCGCGGGCCTGTTACTCTGGCCAAGTCCACTCAGCCTGCGGATGAAACCTGGCAGGGCAAAATTGTGCTCGGTTCGCCTTCGCTAACCGCAGGGATTCCGGGCGAAGGACCGCTAACGCTCGCCGAGATTCGTCGCTGGCTCGCTGATCCCGCCAATCATCGGCTGCTTGAAGTCAGCTTGCCGCTGGGGCTGCGCGGCGGCGCTGCCGTTCAAATGCCGTCCGATAATTCAATGACACGGGCCAAGATTGAACTGGGCCGGCAGTTGTTCTCCGATCGGCGGTTGTCGCGGGGCGGGGTGTTGGCTTGCATCGATTGTCATCATCCGCAGCGGCAATTCACCAGCGATCAAATCGGCCATGCCTCGTTGCGCGAGACGGCCGTCGTCTTCAATCGCATTCTCAGCCGGGAACAATTCTGGGATGGACGGGCGAAGTCGCTCGAGGATCAACTCCGCTCGCCGCTGGAGAGTGTACATGAACTAAACACCACGGCAGCAGAATGCGTGGAGCGGATTGGCAGCGTTGAAGGTTATCGTTTACAGTTCGAGGCCATCTTTGGCCAAGTCGATTTTGAAAGTCTGTGCCAAGCCGTGGCTGCCTTTCAACGAACGCTCGTCACCGGCCCTGCTGCGTGGGATTACGACGTTGAGCTAAGGCGACTGGAGTCGCTCGAACCGCAAAGCCTCGATGCCGAGAATCAGGCGTGGCTCAACCAGATCCGCTCAGCTACGCATGACAAGCCACTTTCCGCCGCTGCCCGTCGCGGCGCGACATTGTTTTTCAGTGACCGTAGCGGTTGTAGTCGCTGCCACAGCGGGCCGAACTTCACCGACGAGCAGTATCACGACGTGGGTTTGGGACCGCCAACTTCGTCCAAGTCGCCTGTTGCCAAGAAGGAGGCCGAGGATTTCGGTCGCCAGCAGGTTACCCACCTGCCAGCCGATCGCCATAAGTTCAAAACGCCGACGTTGCGTAATGTGGCAATGACCTGGCCCTATATGCACGATGGCCGGTTCACGAAACTTGAGGACGTCGTCGCGCATTTCAAGCGCGGGGGCGATGCAGAGGCGAGCGACCTCGTGCCTCTCGATCTGCAGCCTCAGGATGTGAGCGACTTGGTGGCGTTCCTGCAATCGTTAACCGGCCCGCTGCCGCAACCGCCGACTGATCGATTGCCGCTGTAACGAACCGGACGGTTGCAAAAATCGGCGGGCCGCTGTAGCTGAATTCGCCAGAATTCAGATGTCCTGCAGCGCCACTGAATTCTGGCGAATTCAGCTACTAAGGAATGCAAATTCAATAACTTCCTTTATTGGATTAATGCCTTGTTTCACGCGACCGCTGGGCTTGTCCCAGCGGGGCGCTCACTAGTGGCTACCCTGCCGGACTGTCGTTGTCAGGGCGACCATCGGCCTTGTGCCGATGGGGCCATCACTGATCGGCTCGGTAGCTGATCAGTGATCGCCCCACGGGGATAAACCCCGTGGTCGCGGAGTCCGATGATGTGTCGTCGGTAGCCGACCAGTGATCGCCCCACTGGGGCAAGCCCAGTGGTCGCGAAGAGCGGAAGTTAATTTAATCGCGATCCTAACGGGCGGCCTGCTGACTCTTATTCACCGCCACCTTCGCCGCCTCGGCAACTTTCGATGGTCCCGCTTGGCGGATGGCGTTGAGCACTTGGAACTTGAGAACGAGACCATCGAGCACGATGACTTCGTTCGGATTGCCGGCCGGATACACGGCGAGGACGGGAATTGCCGACCGGCCAAGCCGTTTCAATTCCGCTTCGACACCGGGATTCTCGGTGATCCACTCGGCCTTCATCGCGACGACGTTGTTTTTCTCAAGCAACTTTTTAACATCTTCTCGCTCGACAGCGATTTTCAGATTCGTCTTACAGTTGGCGCACCAATCGGCGGTGAAATCGACAAACACAGTTTTGTTCTCAGCCTCCAATTGCGCGATCCGCTCCAGCGAGAACTCTTCCCAGGCTATGGCGGCACCGGGCGCCGGTGGCCCGAGAAAGTTGAACGCCGCCACGCCGAGCATGGCCGCGGCTGCACAGCCGCCGATCCAGGCTGTCAGTTGTTTGCCGAACGGTTCATAGATGGGAACTTTGCCAATCCACCAGCAGGCGAAAGAAACACCGACGAGCAACGTGAGCGCGGCGATCTTCCAGGCGTCTTCAATCGTCGAGAAGAAGAAGACGGCCGCGGCGATCATCACAAAGCCCATGATCTGCTTGAACGTATCCATCCAATCACCGGGCTTAGGCAGAATATTGCGGACGCCCGGAACGAACGGCAGCGCGAGGAACGGAGAAGCCATCCCCAGGCCGATGCAACCGAAGATCAGCACGGTGTAAATGGGTGGCAACGCCAGCGTCGCGCCGAGCACAAAACCGAGCAACGGTCCGCTGCACGAGATGCCGAGGATGGTGGTGAACAGGCCTTTGAAGAACGCTCCGCCAAGACCTTCTTGCTGTTGCAATTTGTTGGAGCCGTCGGAGCCGGCAATGCCCGGCATCGGGATTTCCCACACGCCGAACAGGCTCAGCGCGAGGGCGAAGGTGACGACCAGGATGCCCATGCGGAACCAGAAGTGGGTCATCTGCTCGCCCCAAGCCAGGCCGATGGTAATCGAGAGCGTGGCCAACACCATGAACACTACCAGCAGCCCGGCCGTGTAGGCCAGGTTGATGGCAACCATCCGGCTGCGGCTTTCGCCCCCTTGCTTGGCGAACGAGATCAATTTCAGGCCGAGCACGGGCAGCACGCAGGGCATGAAGTTCAGCAAAAACCCGCCCGCGAGGGACAGGCCAATCAAGATCGGTAGTGGCAGCGGTTTGGCGCCGCGCGTCGGTGCTGACTGCGAACCTCTGATCGCCGCGACGTTCATCGTTTCGGCCAACTTACCGATATCGGCGTAACTGGCCGTGGTGAAATTCAAGGTCGCGGGTACACGCACTTCAGGCGAACCCACGTTCACGGTCACCGAGAACTTGGCCCCCATCGGCGGCAAGCAGTTACTTCCCGAGCAAGTTTGAAAACCAACATAGCCCACGAGCGTTGTCTCGCCGGGCTGGGCATTCGCAGGCAATTCGAGTTCCGTCACCCAGTGGACCGTACCCTCATGATAAGGCAGGTCCGCACTTGCATCATGGGGCGCTTCGGGTGCAGACGATGCTTTCGTTTCGCCTACTTTCCAGCCTGCCGCTTGCGAAACCACAATCAGCGTGGGCTTGTTCGTCGATGTGCCGATGTGGGGAGCCTGATGATAGACATGCCACTTGTCAGCTACCTGCGCGGTGATCGTCAGTTTGACTTTGCCGCCGGGGGCCACTGTTTGCGGTTCTATTTTCCCGCGCAGCATGATCTTGCCACCAGCAGCGGAAAACTCCGTCGCGGTCTGCACTGGCTCGTCATAGCCGGCAAACCTTGCGACGAACTTCGGGTTCTTCGGAATGCAGCCGCCGGTGGCATGACAGATTTGCCCATTGTAGCTGGCGGAGATTTCGAGAGTTTCGGGCTTCACGCCCTCAGTCAGTTCCAGCGGCGCGGTCCAGACAACCTTGCCTTCAAAATGTTCTTCGGTCAACGGTTTGCCCTGATCGACGAAGGCGGTCGAGGGAACTCGCTGCGGGTCGCGGTCGGGGACGAAGGGGCCGGTGAGGCGGTAATCGACCGAGTCTTTGGCCTTGATGGTCGAAACCTGCGGACCGCCGTCGCTGCCTTGAGGTTGCGTGGTCGAGTAGGTGTGCCATTCATCGGAGATCACGGCTTCGACCACCAACCGCCCCTTGAGCGATCCCTTCTGCACGAAAAACTTGGCCGACACTTCCATCTCGCCCGGCGGAGCGTTGTTGCCGCCACCGAAATCGAAATTGAAGGGCTGCTTGGGCTTGGCTTCCTGCCCGTTGACTGACGAAGTGAAGACGCCCAGTAGCGCCAGCGCTGCCACGGCGAGGAGCGACTTCAAGCCATTACAAACGGAACCACGCATATTTTCGATCCTTTGAAGGCGAACCATACTTCGTTGCCAACTCTATTAGGTGCGTTTCGGCGGCGCAGGTCAACAGCAGCCCGCGCGACAACACGGCCACGCAATTGTTCCGGTAACGCAAAACTCGGAATTGGGAGGGCGAGGCTCCTGCCGAGCCGTGGGGCGGAAAACATGTCATTTCGCGATTCCGGCT
>JAYTUF010000222.1:0-9388 GCA_043744755.1 Anatilimnocola sp. | reverse complement strand
ACAGCCCCTCGGCAATTCGCCCACGTCAAACCCCGCGACCTACACCGGCTGCTTCGAACTGATTCGCCTGCTCTTTTCGCAATTGCCGGAAGCGAAAGTCCGCGGCTATTCCGGTCGGCGGTTCAGCTTCAATGTGCCGGGCGGCCGGTGCGAAGCCTGCGAAGGGAACGGACAGAAGCGGATTGAAATGCACTTTCTGCCCGATGTCTGGGTCGAGTGCGACGTCTGCCGCGGCAAGCGTTACAACCCCGAGACGCTGGCCGTCATGTTCCACGGCCATTCGATCAGCGACGTTCTCGATATGACCTGCGGCGACGCCCTCAAGCTGTTCGACAACATTCCCAAGATTCGCCGCATCATGCAAACGCTGTGCGACGTGGGGCTCGACTATCTCACGCTCGGTCAACCCGCGCCAACGCTCTCCGGCGGTGAAGCTCAGCGCGTGAAGCTTGCCGCCGAACTTGCCCGGCCCGATACCGGACGGACGTTGTACTTGCTCGATGAACCGACGACGGGCCTCCACTTTGAGGACCTTGCCAAGCTGCTGGAAGTGCTGCAACGGCTGGTCGATCTGGGCAACACGGTGGTGCTGATTGAGCACAATCTCGACATCATCAAGAGCTGCGACTGGATGATCGACATGGGCCCCGAAGCGGGCGAGGGTGGCGGGCAAGTTGTCACTTGTGGCACGCCGGCGGAAGTGGTGCAGCGGCACGTTGACCGACATGGCGTCGCTGGCGAAACGCAGAAGCAGAAGGCAAGGAAGAAAACTTCGGTCGTTCCTGATGACGGAGTGAAGGAACTTTATTCTCACACCGCCCACGCCCTCGCGCCGGTGCTGCTCGCGGGGCCGTTCGAGGATCGCCCGAAGTACGATCCGCACGCGACCGAAAAGCAGCGGCAGGGTGATCTCGAAATCAACGACGTCGGCCGCACGGTGAAGATGCCCTGGGAAGCGGATGGCCGGAAGTGGCACACCGAATCACGCGTCGGCCGGACCGGCGAGCCGTGCAAGTGGGACGGCCGCATCCTGGCGGAAGTCGTTGATCGCATTCACGAATTGGGCGAGTTCAGCGAGACCGATTGGAGCGAGCGCTCGGTCGTCGAGATCGCCGCGGCGAAGAAGGCCGACGGCTGGTTCTTTCACGCCATCACCGGCGAAACCTGGCTGCTGAAGCTCAAGTTCCGTGTTTATAAGGGGACGTTCAAGCGTGAAGCCTTGCAGGAACGGATTCAACTCAAGACGCTCAACGAACTGGCCGACCTGCCCATCTACGGCAACGAGCCGCGTGTCAAAGTCAAAACGCTGCAAGGGCCGTGGCAGGAAGTGGAAGTGCGGGCGCATTCGTTTGAAGAAATCGATACGCCCGAGTTCTGGCAGTTCGTTGACGACGCCGTGCAAGGCTTTTTCAAGTTCACCGAGCAGGCCACCGTCGCGCCCGAAGATGTTTCGCCGTGGAAGATTCTCGGCCAGAAGTGGCACCTGCTGCGCAAAGGCTTTCCGCCCGGCCGCAGCGTCGAATGGAAGGCCGAGACGCTGGAAGAGTTGTGCGAACTGCTCAAGGAAGTCGCGCCCGACGGCGAATTCCTGTGGAGCAATCAGCAGCTCGTCCGCATCCTGGTGCCCACGCAGCGGGAACCGTGGGCGACCATCTATACCAAGCGGCCGCAGTCGCTTTTGCTGGTGCTGAATGGCCCGAAGGGGAAGTTCGCGCTCGGGGGCATCACGAATTTGGGTTCCGCGCGGGACTTCGACGATTTGAACAAGGAGCGGGACATCATCAAACTGCACTTCGCCAACATCGAGCAGGTGCATCAGCCTGAGCTGCGGCAATTCCTGACGCAGCACATCGGGGCGCTCGGCACGCCCTTGCGGGAGATCGCGTCATGAGCGAACGCCTCGTCGCCCCGACATTCCTGTTCCGCTTCGCCGCGCCTTGCTTCTACGCCGCCGATCTTTGGTCGAGCAAAGGGGCAGCGCTCGGGCCGAAGCACATTCTCCCTTGCTTCGGCGAGCTCGAAGGGAAGAAAGTCCACACCGAAGTCCGCGTCGGCTGGAGCGAAGCAGGCCTGGCCTGCATGTTTCATATCAAGGGCAAAGGCCAGCCGCCCTGGTGCCGCGATTCACGCATTGACGACAGCGACGGCGTGCAGGTTTGGATCGATACCCGCAACACGCAAACGATCCACCGCGCGGGCCGCTTTTGCCACCGCGTCGCGCTGCTCCCCCTCGGTAGCGGCCGCAAGCTCGATGAACCGCTAATCGCTCTGCTAGCCATCAACCGTGCCAAGGAAAGTCCCCGCGAGATAGACCCTCGTCAACTGCAAATCCGCTGCGAGCGGAAGCACGACGGCTACATCCTGCAAGCGTTCCTCCCCGCGGGCACCCTCACCGGCTACAACCCGGCCGAGCAACCTTCGCTCGGTTTCACCTACGCCGTCATCGACCGCGAACTGGGCCCACAAACCTTCAGTGTCGGCCCGGAGTTTCCGTTCGCGGAAGACCCGAGTTTGTGGGGCACGCTGAATCTGGTGAAGTGACAAGTTGGAGTCCCGGCTTCAGCCGGTTAGTGGGCTAATCTGAGTGACTAGTCTGGTCACGGGCAGGGGCGGCAGTTATTGCTTTGCGCCTTTCGTCAATCAAAGCGGCAATAACCATTGGCCAAAAAACAACTGCGAGTGCCCAAACGCAACCTCTTGGAAGTCCTTGCCTAGCCGCCAATTCTGCCTCCTGTTCAAGGCTGAGCGGCGGAGTTGGGAGTGGACTAGGTTCTGTGTGGAAAAAGCCCTTGATTGCAAGAACTATGAGCGCAGCCCACCAAATTACGGCAAAGCAAACTGAGTACGCCACAATAGCTGAAAGCACTTCGTACATGCCCGCCATTCTACCCGCGCACGAAAAGGCCCTGCCAGTCGGATTGCAGGGCGGTAGGTAGCGTTTGGATCGGGCTCGATTGCCAACGAGTTACGATGGCAGTTATCATGTAACGCATGATTACCTCAGCCGAATCCATCGCGTTTGAACGTGGAATCAGCTCGTTGCTGCAGGTCGTTCTGCCCGATAAAGCGGCGCAGATCGTTGCCTGGCAGGGAGACCAAGAACTGGCGTCCCGGATCGACGAACTTGCCGCCAAGAATACCGAAGGCGAATTGTCGCCGGCGGAACGGGCCGAATATGCGGGATATGTACGAGCGAACAAATTCGTGGCGATCCTCCAACTCCGAGCAAGGAAGTTGCTTGAGGATCGCTCGTGACAATCAGAGCTGCAACGAAGCGCCTTGTTCGGGAACGGGCGCGAAATCGTTGCGAGTACTGCCAGCTTCATCAAGAGGACTCGCCATTGGCTTCGTTGCAGGTGGAACATGTGGCAGGGACTCCAAAGCAGGCCCATCCCCGGCGGTTGGACCTGGCAGACGGTAGAGTTGGGTGGGCAGTCGTGGAAGCTGCTGCTGCCCGCGAGCCAGGATGCGTTTCTCAAAGCGACGGCGGGCGCGGACGAGTGGCCCGATCCTTACTGGACGCAAATCTGGCCAGCGGCGAAGTCACTGGCGTCTCAAGTATTGGTGACTGACTGGCCCGCGCACACAAGTGTCTTGGAACTGGGTTGCGGCAGCGGACTCGTGGGTCTGGCTTTGCTCGCGCGCGGTTGCCGAGTGACCTTCAGCGATTATGTGCCGCTGGCGGTGGAACTCGCGCTGGCGAACGCGTGCGGGAATGGTTACGAACACGCCCGCGGTGAAGTGTTGGACTGGCGCGCGCCGCTAGTGAGTTCGAAGTTTGAAGTGATCATCGCCGCCGATGTCCTCTACGATGCCGAGCTACATCGGCCACTGTTGCAGACCATCGAGCAGAGGTTGATTGATGACGGCTGCGTGTGGCTCGGTGATCCGGGACGGAGCGAAACGTCCGCAGAGTTTCTGCTGCTCGCTGCAGAGAGCGGTTGGATTATCGCGATCTTCGATGAGCACGGCCGATGCTGCGATTCACTTCGCCGCGGCGAGTTTCGGCGCATCGAGCTGCGACGGAAGGAGAGACAAGGTGACAAGGTGAGGGGTGACAAGGTGATGGTATACTGTGCTGCGAAATCCTGACCCCTATGAGGCCCCCATGTCACGCTGGCAATACTCCGCCTTTTGTTCATTGACTGTCTGCTGCACATTCGCCACTTCACTCTGCGCGGAAGAGCCGAAGAAGAAGCCCGCCAAGGAACACCCCGCCAATCGCCTCGCGAAAGAGACCAGTCCGTATCTGCTGCTGCACGCGCATAACCCGGTCGATTGGTATCCCTGGGGCGAGGAGGCGCTCACCAAGGCGAAGAAGGAAAACAAGCTGATCTTTCTTTCCGTCGGCTATTCAAGCTGCCATTGGTGCCATGTGATGGAGCGGGAGTCGTTTCTCGATGACGAGATCGCGGCCCTCGTCAACAAGCACTTCGTGTGCGTGAAGGTTGATCGCGAAGAACGGCCGGACCTCGATTCGATTTATATGACAGCGCTCCAGACTTACAGCCTGGCCACGACGGGTCGCCGCGGCGGCGGTTGGCCGATGACACTCTTTCTCACCCCGGAAACGCTCCCCTTCTTTGGCGCGACCTATCTGCCCGCGCGAGATGGCGATCGCGGAGGAATCAGCGGGTTTTTGACCGTCGCACAGCGGGTGCAGGAAGCGTGGGAAAAAACGCCGGAACGCGTGAAGCAAGATGCGAAGACGCTGACTGATCTGGTGAAGGCGGAACTGGAATCGAGGCGCACGATTTCGCTGTCACCCATTGAAATGAAACTGTACGACGCCGTGCAGCCCGCGCTGGATGCCCAGTTCGACGCCAAGTGGGGCGGCTTTGGTTACGACGAAGTGAATTGGCAGCGGCCCAAGTTTCCCGAGCCGGCCAATCTCATCTACCTGCTCGATCACATCCGCCGCAATGACGATGCGCGGTCGAAAGAGTTGCTGGCGTTCACGCTGGAAAGGATGATGCGGGGCGGCATTTACGATCACGTCGGCGGCGGCTTTCATCGCTACAGCGTGGACCGGATGTGGCGAATTCCGCACTTTGAAAAGATGCTCTATGACAACGGTCAACTGGCCACCGTCTATGCCGAAGCCAGCATACTACTCAAGCGCCCTGACTTCGCCCGCGTGGCCGATGAGACCTGCGACTTCGTCCTCCGCGAGCTGACCGATCCCGCGGGTGGCTTCTATGCCGCGCTCGATGCCGAGTCGGAAGGGGAAGAAGGGAAGTTCCAGCGCTGGACGAAAGAGGAACTGCAGAAAGTGCTCACGGCGGAACAGTTTGAGCTCGCCACGGCGATGTTCGGTCTGCAGAAGGAGCCAAACTTTGAAGAGAAGTTCTATGTTCTCAACCTCGCGCAGCCGAACAGTGAACTGGCGACTACGCGGAAGACTACGGAAGCCAAGTTGCTCGCCGAATGGGACGCGATTCGGTTGAAGCTGCTCAAGGTTCGCGACACGCGTAAGAAGCCATTGACCGATATCAAAATCCTCGCCGCCGACAACGGCTTGATGATTGCGGGCCTGGCGGACACCGGCCGCTTGCTGAAGAAGCCGCGGTACATCGAAGCTGGGAAGAAGGCCGCTGACTTTGCGCTGACGAAGTTGCAAACGCCTGACGGACGGTTGCAGCGGAGCTTCGCCAGCGGTGAAGCGCGGTTCAATGCGTACTTGAATGATTACGCCTATCTCACCTACGGCCTGATTGCCTTGCACCGCGCCACGGGCGAAGCCCGCTGGCTGCAAGCGGCGGAGAAGTTGACCGCCAAGCAGATCGAACTCTTCGCCGATCCGCGCGGCGGCGGATTCTTTTTCACCTCCAAAGATCACGAAGCCCTGCTCGCCCGCGGCAAGGATCCGATCGATGGCGCCAATCCGGCAGGTAACTCCATCGCCGCCGGCAACTTGATCTTCTTAGCCCAGGCCGCCAAACAATCCGAATGGCTCGCACTCGCGGAGAAGACGATTCAATCGACAGCCGGCTTGATCGAGCAAGCGCCGTCGGCCTCGCCGTGGATGGCGACGAACATTCCGGCGCTGCTCAACGCTCGCAAGTAGCGCCTTAAGCGTAAGCGTCTGCTGAGCCTGGGATTTTCACGCACGCCGTGAGCGAACGAAGAGGTGATCGAAGGCAAATTCTTTCGCCACACCGTTCAGTTATTGCACTCAAGAGAAGTCAGGCGAAAGTAGCCCGCATCGACACGAAAAAAACGGGCTTTCCCAAGTGGAGGCGGCGGGTGAACTTCCCTCACTGAGACACGACTCGTTGGAAAGGCATATTGAAGTTCACTTTACGATCACCGATGAGCCATGTGCGCCGATGCAATTTTCTTCCTAATCGGACCAAGGGACCGTCCTTATCGAACCAATCGAACCTCAAAGTCTCACGGGTTCAAGGCAAATAGCCTCCAACCCGTGTCCTGCGACATGCAATTCCGGCACGCCCGCCGCTGAATGGTTCAGACTTAAAAGGTGAGTCCTTAAGCTCACCGCACTGCAATCCACGCATCAATTCGGCTGCGAAAAAACTTCCACAATCGACCGTTGCCCGTTCCGGCAACAATGCAGCTTGAAGGGATTTGACCGTCTCGAACCAGAAAGGAGACATACGTCGTGGTCCAGCCGAGTTTGTCAGCGATGTACCGATTTCCCACCTTGTCGCTGGGTGGCGGATCTAGTTTGTTGGCGATGCGCTCCAAGCTGGTAGCGATCCGTTCGAGAAAGGTCGGGATGTCTGCGATGTTCGCCGTCATCCGATCAAGACTAGCGGCGGGAATTGGCCGCCGCCAAGGGCGCTAGTCCTCCAGGACTTCCAGCAACTTCACGGCATCCCAAACAGCCGATTCGTTGATGACGGAGAAACACCAGCTTTGATGCCGAGGGGCGTGACCCAGGAGGCGAACGATCACGTCACCTGCCTTGACTCCTCCACCCACTTTTGCAACTCCACAATCCACCACGCCCCAATCCTCTCCCGTACTCGAAGCTCCTTCCCTCGACTTCGCTCGCCGGGACGATGACGCTCCAGGGACGCCGCGAAGGTCGCCACACCAGCAACGCGCCATCGGGCAACTCGTCGAGCCACCGCTGAACGGTTTTGCTGGCATTGCTGCTTGGGGTCGAGCAGATCGTAGCCGTCCAGCGTCTCGGTCTGGATCACGACCTGACGGTTGAAGTCGGCGGGGAGGAACTTGGTGAGTTCGTCTCCTTTGACGATCTCCCATCGTCCAAACCGGCGACGACGAAATTGACGATTTTTGGCTGACGGCATAAAGGTGTATTCTCTCTTGCCCATTTCATTCTCCCTGTTCTCCACACCCGCCCCTTGGCGCTCACCCTGGCGAGAAAACTGTGGACGTTGTAGAGATGCCACGTCGTCCTAATGAGCCTCGACAACTGACAATTCGGAATCGGGGCGTCGATTGCCATCTGGCCTTGCTCGGCGGTTGCTTTCTCAGCCCACTCCGAATAGGGACGGCAGGCTTTGTTGTAGGACAAGGGTTGGGTCTTCATCGCAATTCCTCATTCGGCATTCGCCACTTCTCCACAACTTCATCAACGTCGTACTTGATTTCAGATCGCAATTCGTCGTATTCCCAATCGCTCCAGACTTCGGTAAGCCGTTGCTCGTACTCGGTGTACTGGTGGCGAGCGAATGCGATAACTGCCAACTCGACTTTTCGGTCGAACTCAATCTGTCGAGTTCTTCCCACCCGCTCGCTGCCAACTTCGCAGGCGTGGGCGCAATCCGGGCGGGGTCAGCGTCGGGAATACTAGGGAACAGTTCACTTAGGACCGGCCGATGAATTACTGTCGCAGAGAGCCGGCTGGGATAGCTCGGTAGTTCCATGTGGGCAGCAGCTCATCAAATACAATCCGCAAGCCGTTCTTAATCTCTGCGGTGGCATTGCGGCCGGTTTCGTACAAACGGCGGATGACGTTCACGGTTGTTCTCAAACCGGTACGAGTGGTTGCTTTGCGCATTAAGTCGACGACCGTGTCCAGGGTGTTGAATAGCATGCCGGTGCAGACGCGGCTAATGTGGGGAAACAGGCGGCGCTCGATCGGATTGTACTTCGAACAATAGCTGGGGTAATGAGCCACGCGGATTTCGAGGCCAATGGTTTCGGCGAGCCTCTGCAGATCGTGCTTGAAGATGTACTTGTTCGCCGCATTGCTGCCGCCGCAGTCGCAGAGCAACAGAATGGAAGTCGCGTCCGGATAGCACTGCTGGCCGATGCGGTTCCAATACCAAAGCAGGCTGTCGCAAGCAAACTGGCTGGTGTCGTGAGACAAACCGAGGTTGATATGGCCGCAGTTGCGAACCCGGTCGTAGATTCCGTGGGGAATAATCACACCCTCGGCCCAACTGGGAAAATCGTGGTCGAACGCGCGGAAGGCCGCGCTCGAGCGGACTCGCCCGCTGCGGAACAATTGGCCCAGATGCTCTTTGGCTTTGGTATCGACGGAGAAATACGGATTGCCGGCGGCTTCGTACTCTTGAATCAACTCGGCGATGTTCACGAATTGGGCATCGCGGTCGGGCGTCGAACCGCCCGCGAGAACCTTGCCAATCTTCCGCAACTTCAGATCCTGTTCGTCCATCCATTCTCGAATCGTGTCGCCGCACACGGGCGTCCCCAGCGTGTCGAGCGTTTCCGAAAGTCGGTCCGGCGTCAGATCGGTGAAGACGATCGAGTCGTCGTCGGGATCGCCGGCGATCCGCGTCTGCAGGACCGACTTCAGATTCTGCTCGGCCTGGGTGTCGGGCGCAAGCTTTTTTTTCGACCGGCGCCCGGCCGACGGACTCGACCTTCCGCCGGATCGTTGGGCAAGTCGTCCAGTTCGGCGAGACCGCGTTCGATCGTTCTGCGAGAGCACTTCAACACTTCCGCCATGTACTGGATGCCGCCATGTCCGAATTGCCGCGCCTCAATCGCGGCAAACCGTCGCTGGTCTTTCTCCGATAGCGTAGCGAAAAAATCCCGCAGGTTCTTTTCCGTCGCCGCATCCAATCGGCCTGAAAACTGACTTGCCATCCTTGGCCTCCCATGAACGTATCCATCCAAGTATTCACGAAGGCCTCAGTCTACCGCAAACCTCCAATTTACACGACAGTAATTCATCGGACGGTCCTAACTCAGTTGCAGCGGTATCCAGTGAATCCTACGCTCTCGGTGGGTTACGGCAAGGTAGGCACCGCCCCGGACGGGCCTAGCACTTTCCGCCGATCCGCCCCGCGCGATAACACTTTCCGCACCCAAATCACCCGCTGGCCCAGTGTAAACCTCCAGCGAAGGCGTCTGCGCGCAGACGTTCGAGGTTTGTGGGAATGTGAAAGAGGTCGGGTCTTCACGAACTATTCGGCCTGTTCCCGTT
>JAYTUF010000221.1:0-9396 GCA_043744755.1 Anatilimnocola sp. | reverse complement strand
CTCGTAGTACCAGATTTCCTTCGTCGGTTCCCCCTTGGTGAAGAACAGGAGGTTGGTCTTGATGCCCGTGTACGGACTGAAGACGCCGTTGGGGAGGCGGACGATGGTGTGCAGGTTGCAATCGGTGAGGAGTTTTTCCTTGATCGTGGTTTTCACCCCTTCGCCGAACAGGGTGCCGTCGGGCAGGACGATTGCGCCCCGGCCGCCGGGCTTGAGGAGCGTAAGAATCAGGACCAGGAACAGGTCGGCCGTCTCGCGGGTGCGGAACTTTTGCGGGAAGTTGGTCTCGATGCCGTCCTCTTCCATGCCGCCGAAGGGCGGATTGGTGATGATGCAATCGACGCGGTCCTTGGGAAGGTAACTGGCCAGCGGTTTGGAGAGGGTGTTGTCGTGCCGGATGTTCGTCGGCACGTCGATACCGTGCAGCAGCATGTTGGTGACGCAGAGTAGATGCGGCAGGGGTTTCTTTTCGATCCCCAGAACGGACCGCTGCAGCCGTTCTTCGTCGTCGGCCGTTTTGACCTGCTGGCGAAGATGCTTGATGGTTGCGGTGAGAAAGCCGCCGGTGCCGCAGGCGGGATCGAGCACGGTTTCGCCCGGTTGGGGGTTGACCATATCGACCATGAACTGCGTGACAGCCCGCGGCGTGTAGTATTCGCCGGCGTTCCCCGCGCTTTGCAGGTCCTTGAGGATTTGTTCGTACAGATCGCCGAAAATGTGCCGGTCTTCCGTGCGGTTGAAGTCGAGGCTTTCGTTGAGCCGGTTGATGACCTGCCGGAGCAACGTGCCGTTCTTCATGTACTGGTACGCGTCTTCAAAAACGTCGTGCAAGACGCGATGACGAGGGCTGGAGTCAGCCGACAAGCCCTTGAGCGACGGGAAGAGGCGGTTGTTGATGAAGTCGAGCAGCGGTTGGCCCGTCACTCCTTCGGGATCGGCGGCCCAATTCCGCCAGCGGAATTCTTCGGGAATGGGGGAGCGGTAGCGCTTGATTGATAGTTCCCATTCCTGCTCGCGGTCGTCGAAGATTTTCAGGAACAGGAGCCAGGTGAGTTGCCCCAGGCGCTGGGCGTCGCCATCGACGCCGGCATCCTTGCGCATGATGTCTTGAATGGATTTGATCGTCGCGGAGTTGAGCATCTGGCTGGGCGGTCAATTCTAGGTGCGGAGAGTGGGAAGCTATTGGGCGATGGCATAGATGGCGTTTTCGAGTTCGCGGAGGGCCTGTTCGTATTGATCCTTGCCCCCAAACAGCCGGACGATTTCCACCGGGGTGCCGAACTGGCTGAGGGGCTGAACCCGCAGGACATTGAAGGCCTCGATGGTGCCGATGCCTTCATCGGCGTACTTGTCGAGCAATGCTTCTAACACAGCGCGGGCCTGCTCGCCATACTTGGCGAAATAATTGCGTTGCTTGACGTTGTTTGCACGCTGCCGGCGCGTGAGCGGGGGTTGATCGAAGGCGATGTGGCAGACCAAATCGAACGGATCGAGCTCTTTGCCGATTTGTGCGGCGAGTTCCTCGAAGAAGATGCCGCGCTGCTCCATTTCGGTGACGATGGCCTGCTTTTGCTCGGCGGAGGTCCAGCGCTGCAGGAAGGTGTCGAGGGAAGTGAATTCGCCGAGCATTTGCTTACGGCTGTAGTCCTTGAGGGATTCAGTAATGAGGGTGCCATCGTTGCCATAGTATTGGACGCGTTCGGAAATGACCTTCACGGGGACATCGTTGACGTAGTACTTTTCGCGCGGTCGTGGCGGCGGAACGTAAATGAGTTTGCCGCCCCCTTTGCCGGTATTGGTATCGTCGCCGGCTTCGTCGCCGCCGGGCTCGTCTCTGCCGCCGAAATCATCGCCACCGTTTGAAGTCTCGCCTTCTTCTTCTCCTTCGTCTTCCGGCGGATCAGGAGGAACCGGCGGTTCGCCCGGTTTGGGCTCGTACACGACGATGGGGTCGCCATTGAAATTCTTGTCGGCAAACTGCTCGGTCGCCTTCTTGAAATCCATGATCGTGAAATACAACTTGCCGAAGGTCTCGTTGATGCGCGTGCCGCGGCCGATGATCTGTTTGAATTTGGTGGGGGACTCGATGGTCTTGTCGAGGACGATCAGTTTGCACGTCTGAGCATCGACACCGGTGGTCATTAACTCGGAGGTGGTGACGATGACGGGATAGGGCTCCTCGGGGTGGATGAACTGGTCGAGCTCGGCCTTCCCCTCTTTGTTGTCTCCCGTAATCTGCATGATGTATTTGGGATTCTGAGCGACCATGTCAGCATTCTCATTGATCAGGGCGGTTCTCATCCGCTCGGCGTGGTCGATGTCTTCGCAGAACACGATGGTCTTGTCGAAGCGATTGGTCCCTTTGAGAAACTCGGTGATCAGCTTGGCGACGAGTTGCGTCCGCTTCTCTAGGACCATGACGCGGTCAAAGTCCTTTCGCGTGTAAACTCGGTCTTTGATCAAGTTGCCGTGCTTGTCCAGCTTGCCGGCCGTCGGTCGATAGTTCTCAAGGTCTTTGTCGAGGCCGATCCGCACGACTTTGTACGGGGCGAGAAAGCCGTCTTCGATGCCCTGCTTGAGCGAGTAGGTGTAAACGGGGTCGCCGAAGTAGGTGATGTTGGAAACCTCTTTCGTTTCCTTGGGCGTGGCGGTCAGGCCGATGTGGGTGGCGGACGAGAAGTAGGTGAGAATCTCGCGCCAGGAGGAATCCTCAGCCGCGCTCCCGCGGTGGCATTCGTCAATCACGATTAGGTCGAAGAAGTCCGGGGAGAACTGCTTGTAGATGTTGCTCTCGTCTTCGGTGCCGCTGACAGCTTGGTAGAGGCAGAGGTAAATCTCATAGGATTTATCGACCTTCCGATTGGTGATCTTGGTCATTGCCGGACCGAACGGCTTGAAGTCGTTGGTCTTGGTCTGATCGACCAGGATATTGCGGTCAGCGAGAAAGAGGATGCGCTTCGCTGTTCCCGATTTCCAGAGTCGCCAGATGATTTGAAACGCTGTGAAGGTCTTGCCGGTACCGGTGGCCATAACCAGGAGCACGCGCTTCTGCCCTAGCGCGATGGCTTGCACGGTGCGGTTAATGGCGATGGACTGGTAATATCGCGGCTTACGACCGGAGCCGTCCGAATAGTAATCCTGAGTGATGATCGGCAGGGATGCCGGCGGCAGGTTCTTGGCCTGACAGAGTCGCTGCCAGAGTTGTTCCGGCGAGGGGAATTGATCGAGGGGGAGTTCCTGCTCCACCGGGCCAGGGGTGGCCAGTCGGTCGTGAAATAGAAACGCGTCGCCGTTGGTGCTGAAGACGAACGGGACGTCGAGGGTGTTGGCGTAGTCCAAGGCCTGCTGCATCCCGCTACCGACGCTGTGGTTGTTGTCCTTGGCCTCAATGACAGCCAGCGGCAGATTGGGCTTGTAAAAGAGCAGATAGTCGGCGAACTTTCGCTCGCCGCGCTTCACCGTCTTCCCGCGGACCATCACGCGGCCATCGGTGAAGAAATACTGCTCCCGGAGTTGGTTGATCAGATCCCAGCCGGCCGCTTCCAGGGCGGGGTTGATAAACTTTGTGCAGATGTCCCGCTCGGTGAGGGACTTCTTGTTGAGCTCGGTCATGGCAGGACGTTTGCTTCAATATCGGTGTCGGTCGGGATGATATCAGGAGAGTTAGCTTAATTGATGCATGCGACTAACTACAACTTCATCGGCTGGCATTGAATGAAAGGTACTTCCGCAGGGGCACGGCTAGTCGCAGGTCACCAATCGCACGTTTCGGCGGAATACAAAAAATTCTCGGCACGTTTACATTTACACCGCCTAGAATCACTGATAATCATCAGTGGCCCTTGGGGACAGGGACCGCTGCCGAAAGTCCGATTGAGACTTGGCCTCAACTCGCTCGATGCGTGGGGGACTTGGGGGCGGTGTCAAATGTCGTCCCTTACTGTTGCAACCCGCGTGGGGGCTGGGGGAACGACCGAAAGCGTTTCCATGTCTAAGAGTTAACGCCAATCCGGGGGGCAAAGTATCGCTCAGGATTTGATCCCTCCCTTGTCCAATTTCGCGGATAATAATGCGCGTGAGCAACAGCGGTCTTGATCGACAACCCGGAAGAAACTTGCCACCCCCGGCGCTGCCGCCACTCCTATCCCCTTCCGGCTGATCGAATGAGCCCCAGGATGCTCTGCCGTACCGCCGGCGTGAGGCGCGGCCAGGCGTCGATGATCGTGGCCAAGTCGGCGTCGCCTTGCGCCGGCTGCGCGCCGTTTTTCCCTTTCGGCGCGCCGGATTTTGCGCCACCTGCCGATAGCGAATTGTCCGAAGTCCTTACCGCAGAACATGGTTGCGACGAACCGTTCGAGTCCTCTCCGGGGTACTGTCCATTTTCAGAAGTTCACCGCTACTTCTCAGCGAGCAGTTCTTCGATGCGCTCGCGCAGGAACTTTTCGCCGTCTTGGCCTTGCCATTTCAGCTCGCCGGGCCAGAAGTGCCGCAGGTAGCCGCGATTGTCGATGAGGTAGACCGAGGGCCACATGCTGTTGCCCCAGGCATTCCAGTTTTCACTCTTGTCATCGATCAGAACCGGGAACGCGAATTTCTCCTTGGTGGCCGCATTGCGGACGTTGGCGGTTTCTCGCTCGCTCGCGGTTTCTGGTGAATGAACGCCGATGAGGACGACATTCTGGCGCTGAAATTTATCGTGCCATTCGCGATACCAGGGGTAGTTGCGAATGCAGTTGATGCAGCCGAAAGCGTAAAAATGAACGACCACGACCTTGCCACGCTGGTCGACCAGTTTCAGTGGCGGTGAATTGATCCAGTCCTTGGCATCCACCAGCTCCGGCGCTCGATACGCGGCCTGGCCCAGGCGAGCCATGTCGAACGAAGCTCCCACTAAGTCCTTCCACGTCGTCCGCTGAGCCGGCGTGAGCACTTCCAGAATGTCCTTTTGCTCATTCGTCTTCGCCTCCTTCCATTTCACTTCCAGCGGCTGGCGGGGCTCGCCAGCACTCGCCTTCTTTTCGATCTCTGTCACCGCGGCTTGAGTCTCGTCGATGATCGTCTTGATCTGCTTGCGCTGCGTTTCGGTGTACTTCATTTTCAGATCAACATCATCGCGCAAAATTACAGCCGTTCCGATCTTGCGCGCGACGATTTCACCGAACCGCTTATGCTGGGCGAGCAGCAGCAACGTCTTGAGCTTCGCCTGGCAATCGGCAGTGATGGCCGCCACCCCCGCACTCCCTTCCTCGCGCGACTTATTCCGCAGCGGGAAGAACCGCACGTCCAGACCGTCCATCAATTCCTGATAGGCGGTCCGCTGAGTCGGGGTGAGCTTCAGTTCGGCAATGACCGCCGGCTCATGCAATAAGGCCCAGGAAGGATCAGCCCCCGCGAACGGATCGGCAGCCCATGCTGGGATCGCCCCCGCCAACGACGCGATTGCTAAGGCGAAGAATAGTGTGAAGATCGTCCGCATGAATTCCCGCTCCCAATATTAGTCGCCCGGAGTTTACCATACGGCTTTATCATGGCTCACTCAACCACCAGTTCCGCGAGCAACTTTTCCAGGTCCTGCCGGGCTTTCACTTCCTGCGCTTGAATGCGGGCGTGTTCGACGCGGAGGTTCTCCAGGTCGGTTTCGGTGGTTGCGAGTTTTTTCAGGTACCGCTGGAGCAGTTCGTTCGCTGACTTCTTGTTTTCCTCATTGGCCAGTTCGCCCGTTTTGAGAGAGGGTATCGCGTCCAGATTGCGTCGGACTCGTTCTTGATCCTGCGTGAATAACGCGGCCTGATTTTCATTCAGTACTCGCGTGGCTGTGATTTCGGCCAGCTTGGTCTTGCTGGCGAGTACGGCTTCAAAGGCTTTTTTGAGCGCCGGTGTGGCAGTCGTCAGTTTCAGATATTGATCGACGGCCGCGGGTTCTAACGTGGTGAGGGCGAACTCTTCCACGGCTTCGCGATCTTCGGTGATGACCAGCGTGGCCGTCTTACCCGGCACGGCATTCACGCTGAACCGGCTCAGCGAACGGGTCTTTTCTTCCGGCTGCGGTTCGATCGTTTTCCAGACGGCATCGAGCTCGCGCTCGATCAGCACCTTCTTCGCCTGGCTCGCGGAGTTCTTGATCGTGAACTCAGTCTTGCGCGTGATCCGATGCTTCGCGTGCAGTCCACCCTTGCGAATCTGGAGTGAGACAGTGGTTCGCTGTTCGTCTTTGGCGGTCGAAGTGATTTCCGTTTCCAGATCGAGGGCGTAACTGATCAGCCGCGTCGAGCCGGGCGCGATGTCTTCAATTTGTGCGTCGCCGGCATACTCACCGCCGTCGAACAGGGTGACGGGCCCTTGCAACAGATGCAGGTCGGTCGTGTTCGTCATCCGCAAGCCGGAAAGGGGGTGCTTGCCATGCACGGCCGGATTGTAGATATCGACTTTCTCCCCCTTCACCGCCGCGTTGACGATCGGCAACATGGCGGACTCGTTCCGCGGCAGCGTGACCGGCGGCTTGATGGCATAGCGAAATAGTTCGCCCACATCGCTGCCGGTGGCGGCGGATTCGACGCCTTGCTGGAGATTCAGTTTTGGCTTCTTTTCATGGTGGCCATTGACGACGGGGATCACACTGGTGACAAAGGGCCGGAAGGAAGGTTGCTTCTCGCGCATCGGCATCCCGCCCCCCATTCCTCCCATGCCGCCGCCGAATCCGCCGCCGCTCATCCCGCCTCCACCGCTACGAGCGACCTGAGCTTCCGCGGCGCGGAACTCCTGCTCGCGCGAGGCCAGATCCTGGTCATAGGTTTTGGGCGACAACGAGGCATGCAGTTCCGGCACAACTAGCGGCCGGTTCATGAATAGCGGCTGAGCCAGGTCCATCACAAACGAAATTGGCCGGCCGCTGACCAGCGTCAGCTTCACATCTTTCCAATCCTGCGTCGTCGTGTTCTCGACGATGGCCCAGCCTTGCAGAAACGGCGCTGCGTCGTCGTCGAGCACCAACCGGTAGCTGGTCTTCCAAACCGGTGCTTCCTGGATATAACCGACCGAAACGCGCCGCTCCCCGGCACCGCGAAAGTCGAGCTTCACGCGTTTTTGATCGCTCGTGTGTGCCCCGGCCAGCAGGTCGAGCGCTTGTTGAAACTCCTTGTCTATTTTTGGGCTGACAAACTGCGTCCGCGAGATCAAATCCAGGCGAATGCTCCGCAGGCCATCGGACGTGCGGACGTTGAGGACTTCGGCCGGCGCGAATTTGTTGTCGCCGAGTGGCAGTTGTCGTTGTTCCACGCCGACGACAATGCCGGTGACGAGCGCGGGCGTTTCGAGCCGCACTTCCTGCCCGCGCAGTTGTTGAAAAATCTGCGCCAGGGTCGGGTTGTCGGTCAGGTCGATCGTGAAGGTTCGCAGCGTGCGGTTCAGCGGATTGGGCGAGCCATAGTTGACGGCCGTGACCAACCCGCCGTCGCGATCCTGCACGATCAGGCTCTTGAGCAGGTCGTTGATGTCCTCCGTCTTGAAGACAAACTCGATCTGCTTGTTGTCCTTGACGGCTCCCTCGTGCTCAAAAAACCCAACGCTCGAGCTGAACAACACGACCCGTTTCAGCGGCAAGGGCTGCTCGCTTTTCTGATCGGCCGGTTTCTGCTCGGCTGCCTCTTGAGCGACGAGATCCGCTGCGAGAATGAACAAACAGGTTGGGGCGATCAGCAATACGACCAGCAGGCGCATTCGCGCGAAGAGAGGGGACATAAGAAAGCACTCCAAGGGGTTGTCGCCGGGTAAGATAGGCAGACGGGCAAGAGTGCCCATCCCACAAATCTAGTTGCCACCCAGGGGCGATACCAGCTATTGTTACGGAGACGCGAGGGCGGGGCTGAAACTGAGGATAGTAAACATGCTGGAATACCAGGCAATCCTGCGAGCGACCATTGGTTGCCTAATCGGCGGCTGCACGCTGGGAATTCCGGCCTCACTGAATGCGCAGGTTTCGTTTTCCGCCGTGAACGAACGCCAGGTGGATGCCGAAGCCAAAATCGAAGCCGCCCTCGCCCAGCGAGTGACGCTCGACCTGAAGTTTTGGCCTTTGCGGGATGTGATCGACTTGCTTCAGGAGCGGACGGGAATTTCGATCAAGCTGACGAAAAAGATTGAAGACGCGGGAGTGCAGCAGGATCAACCCGTCACCATTTCAGTTCGTAACGTCTCGGCTGAAACTTTTCTCGACCTGATGCTCGAGGATCTCAATTTGACGCTGATCGTGCGGAATGAATCGCTGTTTGTGACGACGGTGGAAGATTCCCAATCGCCCGAGAATATGATAGTTCGCTTGTACCCAGTTGCCGATCTCGTCGTGGACGATGATTTCAATTCGCTGATTGAATTGATCAGTTCCACAATTGAGCCCGATTCCTGGCAGGATGTCGGCGGTCCCTCATCGATCAGCAGCTACAGCGGTTCGCTCGTGATCGGTCAACGCCGCGATTTGCATCAAAAGATTGCGGGCTTGCTCACGACCCTGCGACGAGTAAAAACTCTACCGGGATACCGCTCGCTCGCTAAACCGGTCGCGCGGCCATTCGATGGTACACTGCAGGTCGCTCCTCCAATCAAACTCTCGTCGCCGCTGCCTGTTCCCAACCGCGGGAACGGTGCGTCGTTACGATTTCGTCCCGCGGCAGTTCGTCCCGAGCCAGCCGTCCAGGTTGGCGGCGGTGGACTTTTTTAGTGTAAACCTTTCCCGATTGCCTTCCCGCCCCATTTCCCCCCCAAGGAGTTCTTTCAATGCTTCGTTCCTTGTCACTGGCCGCTTTGTTCCTCGCATTTGGCGTTGTGATCGCTGAAGACAAGCCTGCCGAGAAACCCGCTGAGAAGAAAGTGGTGATTGGCGCGCAAGCTCCTGAATTCAAAATCAAGGACGCCAATGGAAAGGAAATCGATCTGTCCACGCTGACCGCCAAGGGCCCCGTCTTGGTGCGGCTGACTTGTGGCTGCTCGGGCTGCGACAAAGAGCTGGCCTATTTTCAAGCCATGCACGAAGGCTACAAAGATCTGGGTCTGACCTCTCTCGCCATCTTCCGCGAACCCGACACCAAGGTGGCCAGTTACGTGAAAGAGAAGAAGCTCAACATGCTGTATGCGGTCGATACCGAAGGGGCGGCTTGGAAGACGTTTGAAACCAAGACGATGCCCACCAACTTTTTGATCGACAAGGGTGGCAAGATCGTCTCCGTCGCAGCCGGTTGCGATCCCAGCGGCTTGCTCGCCAAGAAGCTCTCGGAAAAGGTCGCCAAGACCGTCAGCGCCGAAGTGGTTGACGTGCAGCAGAAAGTGGCCGAAGGCAAAACGGCTGTGAAAAAGTAAGTGAGGGTGGCACACTCAGCGAGTGTGCCACTGGCAAGGAAGTCGCGC
>JAYTUF010000220.1:0-2427 GCA_043744755.1 Anatilimnocola sp. | reverse complement strand
CATCGGGCGTGTTGGGCACCATCAGCGCATGGTCGCCCGGTAGAAACGACCGATCGAAGACCAGATGAACACCCTGGCTCGGCGCGATCAGGCTGGTGATGTTTGCATCGTCAAGTCGCCTCACGCCATCGCAGAAGGGACCTGCGGCGTTGATAACCACTCGGGCCGCGATCTGCCGTCGCTCGCCGGTCTCGGCATCTTCGAGTTCCACGCCGCTAATGGTTTTCGATTCGTTCTTAAGCATCGCGACGACGCGGACGTAATTAAGAAGCGTGGCCCCTTGTTCAACGGCTGTGGCCGCCAGATTGATGAGCAGGCGAGCATCATCGAACTGACCGTCGTAGTAAACCACACCGCCGCGCAAGCCAGCAGTCTGGAGCGTGGGAATCTTCTCCAGCACCGCCGCCTTCGATAACAGCTGCGTGCGGCCGAAGCTCAGTCGCCCCGCCAGCCAATCATAAACCTTGAGGCCAATGCCGTAATACGGCTTCTCCCACCACGAGTAACTGGGCACGATGAACGGCAGATCATGTACTAAATGCGGTGCATTTTGGCGCAGTAAGCCGCGTTCGCGCAGGGCTTCGCGGACGAGCCTGATGTCTCCTTGTCGCAGATAGCGCACGCCGCCGTGAACCAGTTTCGTGCTGCGGCTGGAAGTTCCTTTGCCGAAGTCGTGTTGCTCCAGCAGCAGCGTGCGATAACCGCGCGCAGCGGCATCGACAGCCACGCCCACACCGGTGGCACCGCCGCCGACAATGACCATGTCCCAAGGTTCGGCCGACTCAAAGACAGCCGCGCGCATCGCGTCACGATTCATCACGAGTCACCGCGGTCCCACTGCTTGGCCCGCTCGACCGCCCGCTGCCATTGCTTACGCAACGCGGCGACCTGGGCACGCGGCATCTGGGGTTCGTAGCGACGATCGATGACTTGCATCTGCAAAAGTTCATCGGTTCGCTTCCACAACCCGACGGCCAACCCAGCGAGATAGGCAGCGCCGAGCGCCGTCGTCTCCGTCTCCGCGGGTCGCACGAGTGGAACCCCGAGCAAGTCGGCCTGGAATTGCATCAGCAGGTCATCTTTCGAGGCACCGCCATCGACGCTCATCTCAGGCAATGGCAAACCCGAATCGGCCTGCATCGCTTCCACCAGGTCGGCCACTTGAAAGGCAATCGCTTCGACGGCCGCGCGGGCGATGTGCGCCTTGGTGGTCCCGCGCGTCAGGCCGATGATCAGCCCGCGGGCATCGGGATCCCAGTGCGGAGCACCGAGGCCAGCAAAGGCGGGAACAAGATACACGCCGCCATTATCCGGAACCGAAGACGCGAGCGCCGCGATATCGCTGCTCTTGCGAATGATCTCCAAACCATCGCGGAGCCATTGCACGACCGCGCCGCCGATGAAGACGCTTCCTTCGAGGGCATAGGTGGTCTGGTTGTTCCGCCGGCAAGCCACAGTGCTGAGCAATCGATTCTGGGAAGGCAACACTTTGTCGCCCGTGCTTTGCAGCATGAAGCAACCAGTGCCGTAAGTAGTCTTGGTTTGCCCGGGGAGAAGGCAGAGCTGTCCGAAGAGGGCCGCCTGCTGATCGCCGGCAATTCCCGAAATGGGAACCGCGTGCGAACCCAATAGGCCGCCGGTGACCTCGCCATAGATCTCACTGGACGAGCGAACCTCGGGCAGCATGCTCGCGGGAATGTTGAACAGCCGCAGCAGCTCGGCGTCCCACTGGCCGGTGTGGATATTCAACAACATCGTTCGCGACGCATTGGTAATGTCCGTAAGGTGCTTCTTTCCACCAGTTAGTTTCCAGACAAGCCAAGTATCGATCGTGCCGAAGGCGAGCGAACCAGCGTTCGCCCGCTCGCGAGCGCCGGGTACGTTCTCTAGTATCCAGGCGATCTTGGTCGCCGAGAAATAGGCGTCGAGCAGCAGGCCGGTCCGCTCTTGGATCAATGCTTCTCTGCCCTCCGCTCGCAACCGTTCGCACATCGAAGACGTCCGCCGGTCTTGCCAGACAATCGCGCGGTGAATGGGTTGCCCGGTCGTGCGATCCCAAACCACGGTCGTCTCACGCTGATTGGTAATGCCAATCGCCTGCAGGTCCGTCGGCCGCAGATGCGCCTGCGCGAGAGCCTGGGCCGCGACGCCGATTTGGGTTGACCAAATTTCTTGCGCGTCATGTTCGACCCAGCCGGGCCGCGGAAAGTGCTGCTCGAATTCCTTCTGAGCGACTGCTTGAATGGTGCCGGCCTGATCGAACACGATGGCCCGGCAACTGGTCGTTCCGGCATCCAGGGCGAGGACGTGCGGCATGGCGCAATTCCATTAGGCGAAAGGCAATTAAAGACTTACTCGTAGGATCGCCACTCTTGGCCGTCCAAGCTACAGAGGGGCAAGAGTGCCCATCCTACATCCAGTAAGCAT
>JAYTUF010000219.1:0-9412 GCA_043744755.1 Anatilimnocola sp. | reverse complement strand
TCACCGGTTTGCCGCCGGCGATTGCTGAACTCGATGCCTTTCTCGCCGATGATTCGCCGTCAGCTTATGAAAGAGTCGTCGATCGCCTGCTGGCTTCGGATCGCTATGGCGAGCGAATGGCCATGCACTGGCTCGATCTGGCCCGCTATGCCGATACGAACGGCTACAACAACGATGAAGAGCGGACGCAGTGGCCTTGGCGCGATTGGGTGATCGATGCGTTCAATCAGAATCTCCCTTACGATCAGTTCGTCACGGAGCAACTGGCCGGTGATTTGCTTCCCAATGCGACGCTCTCGCAACGGATCGCCACCGCGTTCAATCGGAACCACGTCTTCACGACGGAAGGGGGCATTATCGAAGAGGAGTATCGCGTCGAATACGTGGCTGACCGCGTCCACACGACGGCCACGGTGTTCCTCGGTCTGTCGTTGCAATGCGCCCGCTGCCACGACCACAAATTCGATCCGCTGAGCCAGCGCGATTACTATCGCTTCTTCGCGTTCTTCAACAATCTCAACGAGCGAACGGTGGGCTATAACCAGGCCCGTGTTTCGGAACCAACGCTCAAGGCACCCTCGCGGCAGCAGCAGGCGGAACTGGCGCGATTGGAACTGGCCGTAAAGAAACTCCAACTTCGTCGCGAGGAGCGGGCCGCGGGCGTGGCGGACCTGCAGGCGGCCTGGGAAGTGGAATTCGCGACGACGCCGATTGGCGAGGGCCAGGCTAAATCACTGGGTGCGGGTTTGTTGTTGCGATTGCCCCTCGATGAAACAGCCGGCGAACAAGTTGCGGACGCTGTGAATCCGAAACGAATTGGCAAAGTGCATGGAATAGTGAAATGGTCCGCCGGCAAGCGTGAGGGGGCCTTGGAACTCGCGGGTCAAGGATACGTTGACTTCGGCGATGCGGGGAGCTTCGAACATAGCGAGCCGTTTTCCGTCGCGGCGTGGATCTGGCTCACTTCGAATGAAGCCAGCACAGTCCTCTCGAAAATAGATGAGGCCAATGCTCATCGCGGTTACGACTTGATCATCGAGCAAGGGAAGCCGGCGATGCATATCATTCATCACTGGCCGGACAATGGCCTGAAGGTGATCGCCCGCGAGCCGATTTCGCTCAATGCCTGGCATCATATTGTGATGAGCTACGACGGTTCCAGCAAAGCGGCGGGGCTGAAGCTCTATGTCAATGGCCGGGAGCAGCCGCTGGACGTTTCCAGCGACAAACTTAATGACAACAAGACGATTAAGACCGACAAACCGTTTCACCTGGGCCGGCGCACCCAATCGGCGCCGTTTCGCGGTCTGATTGACGAAGTGCGGCTCTATGGCGTGAAACTATCTCCGTCCGATGCCGAGAGAATTGCTGCGGGCCAGGAAGTTTCTGGACTCGCCGAGATTCTCAAGACTCCGCGAGTGGAACGGACACCGGCGCAAGTCGCACAGCTTCGGCGCTATTACCTCGAACAAGTCGACGGGCCCTATCGCGAAATTGCAACGGAGCTTGCCGCGCTCGGCAAGCAACAGGCGGAGCTCGAAAAGTCGTTCGCAGTAACCATGGTGATGCAAGAGATGCCGCAGCCTCGGCAGGCTTTTGTGCTCAACCGTGGCCAGTACGATCAGCGGGGCGAAGCAGTCACAGCCGGTGTGCCCGGCAGCTTGCCGCCGCTGCCTGCAGGGATGCCAGTCAATCGTTTGGCTTTGGCCCGCTGGCTCGTGGAACCGAATCATCCACTGACGGCCCGGGTGGCCGTGAATCGTTGGTGGCAGCAGTTATTCGGCAACGGCCTGGTCGAAACGGTCGAGGATTTTGGGTCGCAAGGCGCCTGGCCGAGCCATCCCGAATTGCTGGACTACCTGGCGACGGAGTTCTCCGGCGCGAGTCAATCAGCCGGCAAATCCGCTGGCAAATCAAACGGCGAGATTCTTCCCTGGAATGTGAAATCACTCTTGAAGCAGATCGTCCTATCGGCCACTTATCGCCAATCGTCGCGGGTGACGCCGGAGTTGCTCGAACGCGATCCCAAGAATCGACTGCTGGCCCGGGGACCACGCTTTCGCTTGCCTGCGGAGACGATGCGCGACAATGCCCTCGCGATCAGCGGACTGCTGACGCATCGCCTCGGCGGGCCAAGCGTTAAGCCTTATCAGCCTGATGGCCTGTGGCAGGATGTCTCCGTCGAACGTCGCGCTGTCTACAAACAGGATGCCGGGGACGATCTCTATCGCCGCAGCATGTACACCTTTTGGAAACGGACCTGCCCGCCGCCGGGCATGACGACCTTCGACGCGCCCGATCGTGAAACCTGCACCATTCGCCGCGCGCGGACCAATACGCCGCTGCAAGCCCTCGTGCTGATGAACGATCCGACCTATTTGGAAGCGGCTCGCCGGCTGGCGGAATTGATCTTGAAAGAAGGGGGCGAGAGCGATGAGAAGCGAGTGCGGCACGCCTATCGCCTGGCAATCAGTCGCGATCCTCGCGTCAGCGAACAGCAACTGCTCCTCACCCTGTTGCCACAAGCTCGCGAGCGTTTTCGTGAAAACCCCGCGGCCGCTGAGAAACTAGTCGCAGTGGGCGCATCAAAGCGTGATGAAAAGTTGACCGTCCACGAACTTGCCGCTTGGACGACACTCTGCAGTGTCATCCTGAGTCTCGATGAAACGATTACGAAGGAATAATTCCATGTCGCCTCTGAATGAATTCCTTACGCAAACGACACGCCGTCATTTTTTCGGCCGCGCCGCTGCCGCGTCGGGTGTAGCCGCGCTCGCTTCGTTGCTTGGTCCGCAAGCACTCTCCGCGACGTCGAAAACACAAGCTGCGATTGGCGGGTTGCCCGGCATCCCTCATTTCGCCCCCCAAGCAAAACGAGTCATTTATCTGTTTCAATCGGGTGGCCCTTCGCAGTTGGAACTCTTCGACGACAAGCCACTCGTGCGCGAAAAGCACGGCACGGAACTCCCGGCCTCCATCCGGATGGGGCAGCGGCTCACGGGCATGACGTCGGGACAGACGAGCTTTCCCGTGATCGGTTCCAAATTCAAATTCGCCAGGCAGGGCCAATGCGGGATGCAATTGAGTGAGCTCCTGCCGCATACTGCGAAAGTCGCCGATCATCTCTGCCTGGTTCGTTCGCTGCACACCGAAGCCATCAATCACGACCCGGCGATCACTTTCATGCAAACCGGCTCCCAGCAACCGGGCCGGCCCTCGCTCGGTTCGTGGGCCGCGTATGGCCTCGGAACATTCGCCGACGATTTGCCGGCCTTCGTCGTGATGATTTCGCACGGCAGCGGCAAGGACAGTAATCAAGGCTTGCTTGATCGCTTATGGGGCAGCGGTTTTCTGCCGTCGAGTCATCAAGGCGTGAAGCTGCGCGGCGCCGGTGATCCCGTGCTTTATCTAACCGATCCACCTGGCATCGATCGCGATCTGCGGCGGAAAATGCTCGATGGCCTGGCCAGGCTCAACGAGCAGCAACTGGAGCAAACGGGAGATCCGGAAATTGCCACGCGGATCGCTCAGTTCGAGATGGCCTTCCGCATGCAGACCTCCGTGCCGGAGTTGACCGATCTTGCTGGCGAACCACAAGCGACGTTCGATCTCTACGGCCCCGAATCGAACAAGCCCGGCACCTTCGCTGCGAACTGTTTGCTCGCCCGGCGGCTGGTCGAGCGGGGTGTGCGGTTCGTCCAGCTTTATCATCGCGGCTGGGACCAGCATGGCGGTCTGCCGACGAACATCCCGCTCCAATGCCGCGACATCGATCAGCCGCAAGCTGCCCTGGTGCGCGATCTGCAACAGCGGGGCTTGCTCGAAGACACGCTCATCGTGTGCGCCGGCGAGTTCGGCCGGACCGTGTATGGCCAAGGTGGCTTGCAGGAGAACTACGGTCGCGATCACCACGGCCGCTGCTTCAGCATGTGGCTCGCGGGTGGCGGCATCCAGCCGGGGCTGACGTACGGCGCGACGGACGACTTCAGCTACAACATTGTTGAAAAACCCGTGCATGTTCACGATTTGAACGCCACGTTGCTCCACTGCTTGGGCGTGAATCACGAGCGGCTCACGTTCCGCCTGCAAGGTCGCGACTATCGACTGACGGATGTCGAAGGGATCGTGGTCAAGGATCTATTGGCTTAGAAAGAACTTCATGTTTCAACGCACTCGTGCTCTCTCAATCTTAGTTGCTGCCGTTGTGGCCCTGTCGTCACAACTGGCCGCCCGCGGTGAGGAATTGAAAATCGGCAGGTTGCCCGCAGGCAAAGTTCTGTTCCTGGGCAACAGCATCACCCTGCATAGCCCCGCGCCAAAAATCGGCTGGGATGGGAACTGGGGCATGGCCGCCAGTGCGAAGGAAAAGGACTTCGTCCACCTGCTTGAGGGCCAGATTGCGAAAGAGGCCGGCGGACAGCCCGCAGTGAAGATCAGAAATATCGCCGACTTTGAGCGGCAACTTAGCACTTACGATGTGCAGGAGGGGCTGCAGGAAGAGCTCCGCTGGCAGCCTGATCTGGTCATCATCGCCATCGGCGAAAACGTCGCAACGCTGACCACGGACGAAGCCAAAGCGAAATTCAAAACAGCGTTCACTGGTTTGCTCCAAGCAGTGAAGAAGTCTGGTCGGCCGACGATCTTCGTGCGCAGTTCGTTCTGGTCCGATGCCGCCAAAGATGAAATCTTGCAAACGGTCTGCGAGGCCGCCGGCGGCCTGTTCGTGGACAATCGCCAGCTCAGCGCCGATCCAACGAATTTCGCACGCTCGGAGCGTAAGTTAGAACACGCGGGCGTCGCAGCCCATCCGGGCGACAAAGGAATGCAAGCCATCGCCGACGCGCTGTGGTTGGCCATTCAGAAACAGGCAACGAGCGTGAGGTGATTTGAGGTAAAGGGGTCAGGAGCATATAAATATGCTCCTGACCCCTTTAGTCTCTCCCGTCGTCCGCGATCATTGCCAACTCCAGCAGGCCGAAGTGCGGGTTCCTCTTCTATATTCTGGATGGTGAATAGAGAAGAGGAATCCGTACTTCAAGGGTCGCGCGCGTCTCGGATCAGTTCGACGGCTACATCGACCGTGCCAATCTTCATTCGCAACTCCTCACGCATCCGGTCCATCCGCTCAATAGCCTTCTGAGTGGCCTGCGGATCGCGCACGCCGGCCTGGAGCCGAGTGAGCGTTTCGCGGAGTTCGTTCAGGGCACTGGTAGAGATGTCGGTGCTCATATCTCAATTGTGAGCTGCGCATTGGAAGAATCAACGGCGCTGCCTCGTCGCACGGCTTTTCATTCGGAAATAGCCAATTGACTAGTAAGGCCCAGCGAGATAGTATTCAGTCAAAGGGTTACGTTTCACCCAAAGCGCGTTGGCCGGTCCTGTATGGACTTTCAAAGTATCATCTGGGACGAGGACAACGACCCTCTCGGCAACGTGCAGCATATTGCCGAACATGACCTATCGATTGATGACGTTGAATTCGTGCTTGCGGAGCCAGACAGCGAGGGCACTAGCCGTTCCAGCGGTCTTCCGGCCGTTTGGGGCTATTGCCCCGCTGGCCGATACATCATCGTCGTGTACGACGAAATCGACGAAGACACAATACGCGTGGTGACTGCTTACGAAGTCCCCGAACCTGGCAGGTGAAAAGTATGGAACGTAAGAAACTGACCCGTAAGACGCGAACCACGCCCGTAACGCCGGAAGAATTTGCTCGCGACGAAGAACGACGTCGCCAAGTCCAGGCCGAATTTCCCCCGGCCGAACCTGCACCATTGGAACAAGGCGCGCTCAGCGAGATGCTGAAGGGCGCGATCCAATCAAGCTCCAAATCCATCTATCAAATCTGCAAAGAAGCCGAAGTTTCCCAAATCGTCGTCTCCCGCTTCCTCTCCGGCCAGCGCGACATCCGACTGGCAACGGCGGACCGGCTGGCGAAGGCGCTGGGGTTGACGGTGGCGAAAACGTGAATGAGAGGGAAGTACGGGTTCGCTAATGCCCGCGCTGTTCTTCCTGCTTGCGTTCTTGCTCGGCTTCCTCGAACAATTGATCGAAGAGTAGTAAATACGACGGGTGCACTGACGCGATGTGAATCCGTGCTTCTAGGTGCGATTCGGGAGAGGCTTTCTTCATGACTTCGACGAAATGAGCGAGGTCGATCTGCCGGGCTGAACTGAGCTTGAGTTCGATCCAGCTTGGCAAGCTCGCATAATCCAAGCCTTGATGAACGCCGAGTTGCTCGGGGGCGGGAATGGTGGTGGGTGCCGTCGCGTGCATCATGTCTCCCGCGGGCACCACGTTGGTTGCAAGATCGCCATACGTCAGCGTATGCCAGCCTATTGGCACTTCGTGGGCGATACTGAATCCATATCGAGGAGCGGACTTGACGAGTCGCGCTAAGTGATCCTGAGCGACCACAATGTCGATGTACTGTGCGGCAATATGATAGCCGTATCGGATCGTGCCCAGGTCACCAATAATCGCCAGGGGAATCTGCTCCGAGTGGGCCAGTTCCCGCAAAGCCTGAAGCGCTCGTGAAAAGCGGTTCACTTCGCCGGCTGTGACCGCTCGAACACTCTCAAAACCGCGCTGCAGCGCGGTGGCCAACTCCGAGAGTGAATTCGACAACTGGTTTCCGTCGTCCGCATTCATTGCCAACTCCAGCAGGCCGAAGTACGGGTTCCTCTTCTCTATTCAGGATGTGGTGAGTAGAGAAGAGGAATCCGTACTTTTCGGCTGATCTCAATCGCCGCTCCGTGGCAGGGACCACCAACACTCCGCCAATCCAGCCCCAAATTGGTCAATCAAATCTGCAAAGTAGCCGAAGTATCCCCCAATCGTCATCTCCCGTTTCCTCTCCGGCGAGCGCGACATTCGCATCCGACCAGTTGAATGGGATCGCCAGCCGCCGTCCGCTTCGATCTCGATCTTGTCATGCACGGGGTACCGTACATGACCTGCGAGACTAAATCGCCTATGTCAATGCGGGAAATCGGCCTCTAGTTTTGAATCCGTGTCTTACCATTGTGCAGATTGACGTGGCTCTCTGATCTTTCGAGGCAAGAGAGTGAGTAAGGCTACCAAACACAATGTATTCCAAGTCGTTCAAATCGCCAGAAACTGCAGTCGGCTTTGATGCTTCAATACCGCCGTACGCAATCCAATAAACTGCGATTCCAAGTACCGCGGAGATAAAGCCCGCGTTGACACTTGGCGATGTTGTCAATCTGTATGCCGTAGTTTCGTCGGCACCGCGTCGCTTCGGCCATTGAAAAACAAAAGCGTTGAGGGTGTCTGATTCCATCCATTTCAGCATTTCTTCGTCCGGCGATTTGCGCAGCGATTTTAACTGGGCGGGCGTCATCGTAGCCTTTATCGCGTCATGTAAGGCAACAATCATGGCTTTGAGTTTGTCATGATTACACCAGTCGTCGAGCGCAGCTTCCATCAGGACCCAATTTGGCCCATTCACAATGTCTTGAAGTTCAGCACCCTTTCCATTATCCAAGTCTGCAAGAATAGACCGCAAATAGGCCGTTGTTTCTGAATTGATCAAATAATCGGTAGGAGCACAATTGCTCAGTTCATCTGCCATCAAGTGTGACAACTTGCGTCCAGCCACGACAGATTTCCGATAGGGAGCTAGCTCAATTAGTGAGAGTCGAGAAGTTTCTACGAAGCAATCGCTCTTTGCAAATTCTAAAAATGCACCGTCCGGAATCAGGATTTTCAAGTCACTTCGACGACAGGTATCCACAAGCTGAGTGATAAGATCGGGCTTTCTCAGATAGTTCTGATCAATCGTAATGAATGGGTGAGGAAAGGACATTATTGTCGCCTTCAAGCACGAGCGAGGGATGATTTGATCACCTGAAATGACAATGCCTGTCGCAAAAATGTTCGCGTATGGGACGAGACCTACCCCAAAATCTCCTTCAACTACTTCTCAGTCGGAATCGTCGAACCTCTTGTGTTTGCCTTTAGCCAGTCATTGACGAGCAACTTCGCATGATCAATTACAGCATCTTTGAGTTTCTGGGCAACCATCAAGTCGGAACCATAACTAGCCTTCGACCAAGTCGTACCTGGCGCAAATTGATTAGTTCGTGCGATTTTTACAACTTGCGACACGCTTGTTTCAATCGTGTATGCATATCCAAGGGGGACTTTAATCACCGTGACCCTCACATGTACAAACTCGCCAAAACTCGGCTCATCTTCCGGGTCTTCATTTTTATCTTTGACCGAATAGACTCGCAAACCGCCCTTTTGCAAAGTAATTTCGACTTCTGTTTGAATTTGGTCCCTTGTCACGCCAGCGTCGACCTCTGCATCATTGATGGCAACCGACACTCCTAAAGTCTTTAGCCCAACAAGGGAAGATCGTCCGGATGCGTCCATTCGGACACCTTGAGCCGCGCAAATGGGTGCTACGACAAGTATTAAGAGGACGCTCGTGATGAGTTTTGCATGATCAGGCATATAACACCCGTCAAATGGTGGGGGGACTCGTGAAGAAAAAAAGGTATAGTCTTTGGCAATATATATGCGCAATGTTCATTGACATTTCAGGAAGCTACCGGCCGCTGAACTTACATCGTGCTTCACTCTTGCTACACCAAGATCTCCTTCACCAATTTCCCTTCCACATCCGTCAAGCGGAAATCTCTGCCTTGCATGCGGAAGGTTAGGCGTTCGTGGTTGATGCCGAGGCAGTGGAGGATAGTGGCGTTGAGGTCGTGGATGTGGACGGGTTTTTCGGTGACGTTGTAACTAAAGTCGTCGGTTTCGCCGTGGACGAGGCCGCCTTTGATGCCGCCGCCGGCGAGCCACATGGTGAAGCAGCGGGGGTGGTGGTCGCGGCCGTAGTTGTCCTTGGTGAGCGTGCCCTGGCTATAGACCGTGCGGCCGAATTCGCCGCCCCAGACGACGAGCGTGTCGTCGAGCATGCCGCGCTGCTTGAGGTCTTTGATGAGGGCGGCGGCCGGTTGATCCATGGCCTTACTGAGGTTCGGGATTTGGCCGGGTAGATTGCCGTGATGGTCCCAGCCGCGGAGGAAGACCTGCGTGAACCGCACGCCGCGCTCGGCCAGGCGGCGAGCGAGCAGGCAGTTGTAGGCGAACGTGCCGGGCGTTTTTACTTCGGGGCCATACAGGTTGAGCGTTTGTTCCGACTCTTTGGAAATGTCCGCCAACTCAGGCACGCTGCTTTGCATGCGGAAGGCCATTTCGTATTGGGCGATGCGGCTGGCGATTTCGGGGTCGCCGACCTGCGCTTGTTTCTTTTGATTCAGCTCGGCCAAGCCATCGAGCATCGTGCGGCGGGTTTCGGCCGAGACGCCCGGCGGGTTGGAGAGATACAGCACCGGATCGCCGCTGCTGCGGAGCGCGACGCCGGCGTGCTTCGTTTGCA
>JAYTUF010000218.1:0-2429 GCA_043744755.1 Anatilimnocola sp. | reverse complement strand
TGGGGTCCAAGGAATCTGGCTTTTTTCATACCCTCCAAAAACGCGAAACCCCAGTTTTTCCCGCCTAAAAATCCTTCACAGCGTTGCCTTGCAGGGTGTGGGTGGATTCTTCGTCGATGACCCAGGGTGCGCCGCGACGCGGCGACCCTGGGCTTTGGAGTTGAACGCTTTCAGCGCTAGGCAGGCTGGCGACCCCGGAACTGACGCAATCGGGAAGTGATTGAGTTCGTAATCCTACGGCAGCTTCACAACGCAAACCCAAGTCAAACTCTTCCCCACATCAAGCGTCTCTTTCCGGTCTAGTTTTCCGCTCTTGGCATCGACGGCGTAGACGGCCAGTTTGCCGGTTCCTTCACCGGCGGCGAATAGCCAGTTGCCGTTGGGAGAGAGGCCGAACGAGCGGGGTGTCTTTTCCGTCGGCGTTTGACCGAGCGCGGTCAGCTTGGCGGTGGCGGCATCGAAGCGGAAGCCGGCCAGGCTATCGTGGCCGCGATTAGAGACCCAGACGAATTCGCCGCTGGGGTGGACGTGAACATCCGCGGTCGAGTTCTTGCCGGTGAAATCTTCGGGCAGCGTCGAGAGGGTTTGCAATGGCTTCAAGCCCTTCTCGGCATCGAGCGAATAGAGCGTCACGCTGCTTGCGCTCTCATCCGAACTGAACGCAAACTTCTGCGACGGATGAATCGCCAGATGCCGTGGTCCCGCTCCGGGCTTGCCACCGGCGGCCGACTCTTGTTGTGTCAACTTGCCGGTCTTCGCATCGAACTTGAATTGATAAATGGCGTTGGGCTGCACGTGCGGCACAAACAGCCAACGCTGATCGGCGGAGAGAACCGCCGCGTGCGAAGTCTTGGCGGTTTCAATTGTTTGCAGCGGCGCGGCGCCCAGCTTTCCCCCTTCGGCAATTTCATGCACCGTGACGCGCCCGCCGGAATACGAAGCGGCCAAGAGAAACTTCCCGCTGCGATCCGCGGCCACATAAGCGGCGTTCGCGTTGCTCCCTAATTCCGTTTCGCTCACGGGCGTGAGCTTCCCATCCTTGCCGATCGCGAACGAACCGATGCGGGCATTCGTGCGGAGCGATGCCAGCAGCAGCCGGCTCTCGGCATGCACGGCTAGGGAACCGGGGGCGGTGCCCACATTCGTCCGCGAAACTTCCTTGAGCTTGCCCGACTCTTCATCAAGGTGATACAGCACAATCGATTGCGTCCCCGCATCGGAAATATACACGCAGGTTTCAGCAGCGTTCATCGGCAATGCACTCCCCCGAAGTCCGACAATCAGAAGTACAGCCAGCGACAGCCAACGAGCATTCATGGCGAGATCCTTTTGCAGTTGTAATAGTCTTAAGCAGCGAGACGAGGGTGGATTGTCCTGCCTGGCAACGCCTTTCGCAATGTTGTTCGCGGCGACGAGGCCGTCCGATCTCGTTTCTCCGCTTGTCAAACCGGCACCCACCGCTGAAGATACAGCGAGCATTTTTCAGCATTCCACATAACCAGCGAGCAACTGCGTGCGGCGGGCGATCCTCAGTGATATTCACGGCAATCTGGAAGCACTCGAAGCAGTGCTTGAGGATGTGCAGACGCAAGGCGTGGACGAAATCGCCTGCCTGGGCGACATCGTGGGCTATGGCCCGAACCCGCGGCAGTGTGTGGACCGGGTGATGAGTTTTGCCTGGTCGGTGCTGGGGAATCACGATCAGGGGGCCCTCTATGATCCGGAAGGCTTCAGCAGCGGGGCCGAAAAGGCGATCTTTTGGACCCGCGATCAACTGGAAAATTCGCAGGAAGACGCCGCCACGATCTCCCGCCGCTGGGAATATCTCAGCGAACTGCCGCGAGTCAAACGCGACGGCCGGCTGATGTTCGTGCATGGTTCGGCCCGCAACCCGCTCAGCGAGTATGTCTTTCCCGAAGACATCTACAACCCTCGCAAGCTGGAAAGAATCTTCGCGCTCATCGAGCGCTTCTGCTTCCAGGGGCACACGCATGTGCCGGGCGTCTTCACCGAGGATGGCAAGTTTCTCAACCCGGGCGAGATCGGCGGCAAATACACGCTCGCCAGTGCCAAGGCCATGTTCAACGTCGGCAGCGTGGGCCAGCCCCGCGACGGCGACTCGCGGGCGTCGTACGTGATTCAAACCGACACCCAAGTCGAATTCCGCCGCGTTCCCTATCCGTTCGAGATTACGATTTCAAAGATCAAAGCCGTGCCGGAGCTCGACCCGTTCTTGGGGGACCGGTTAAGGGATGGGAAGTGACGGAAAGTGCCGAATAGGTAGCGGTTGATCCAATTGATCCGGCCCAGTGTTTCCTACCCAAAGATTCCGTTTTCAACATCAGGCGAATGCCGATGAATTGGCAAGTTGGCGTAGATACTCTGGCGCAAAATCGGCGCCGTTGTCCCAAGCGACCGTATGGCCTTCC
>JAYTUF010000217.1:0-9416 GCA_043744755.1 Anatilimnocola sp. | reverse complement strand
TGAGCGGGCGGCCGGTTGCGCCCTCTTGGAACTCGGTCAACTGGCAATGCAGCGAGAAATGGTGCGTGGCATTGATCGGCTCGCGGAGGCAAATCGACGCGGATTCCAGCAGGTCTGCGACGCTATTCGTTGGAGCACTACAGAAATTGCCTGGCGGCTCGATCAACAGCAAGATGCTCTGGTGGGCATCGACGCGACACTCAGAACTCCTAGCGAAACCCAGGCCAACGAGTTTCGGCAAATGGCGGAAAAGCTGGTCACGCGCGGAGTGCTGGATGACGCCCGCGAATTCTACGAAAAGTCGCTCAAGCTCAACCGGCTGGACTTTCGCGCCTATGTAGGCCTGGCTGGCGTGTTAATCAAGCAGAACGAGATAGCAGGGGCGATCAGCCTGCTCACAAGAAGCCTGCCCCATGCTCCCAAGTCCAAGGCTCCGGACGCGCAAATTGCGGACTACAAGAGCTATTCGCTCCGGTTGATCGCGCGGGGTCACGTGTGCCAAGGAAAGCTGGCCGAAGCTCGTTGCGCAATTGAAATGGCGGTGGATTTATCTCCAACTTATTGTGAAGCTCGCTACGACCTGGCCAAGATTGCCTGTGAATGTCATGACGAAACCGCGTTCGGTGATAACCTTGGCCTAAGCATCCAAGACTCGCCAGTCTATTGGCATTTTGCTCACAGGGATCCGGCGCTGATGCGATATCGCTCGACGCTGGAGCGCGTGTTGCGCAATTCGCTCAGGGCCCTACGCGATGGAACAGAACTCCGCATTCAGCAGCTCGATAAACAGATTAATGCCCTTGAATTGGATTTCAAACTATTACAAGCCGGCATAGATGCGTTGGAACATCATTGGCTGTACTCGTTTTTTTGGGGGGCGATATTACATAAACTGCAAATTCAATGCTATGCACTTCGGGAAAAAGAAGCGAACCAGTTGAAACCGCTGCGCGACGCCATTATTAATGCCCATAAGGTGTATCGCACGCTGGCGAAAAACGCGCAGTATCAAGATCTGCATTATGTGTATGAATCATTACTTCTGAGTCCAACTCGGAAGTTTGAACTAGACGCGGAGTACAAAAAAGACGCCGAATCCATAGCTTTAGCGACTGCGATGGCTCGAGATTCTTTGAGGGACTACGTCGGAATTACTTATGCCATTATGATATTTGTAATTGGTGTTCTTATCGTGGTTGTGTTAACTTTTATCGGTTCCGCGCAATAATGGTGACATTTGCACGATATCGTCGCTTGTCGCCCCATTTTTTACTGGACTCATTGCGGCAGGTGATTGAACTCGACAAAGTGCTATAGGGCAAGCTCCCACCTGCCGAATGAATGGCCACAACTACTTTGGGGCTGCGATCTCTTGTAGTCGCGGTAGCGGCGACTCGATGCCCCGCCCATTGCGTGAGCGACTGGGAAAGCGTTTCGGAGTGCCTTCCCCTTGCAGCACTGAAAGTGCGACCGATACCAGCCTGGTGCGGCGCACCAGGTTTGAGGTCAATTGAAACGGCCAAGGGCTGAAGGCCCGCGCTGTTTCCGGTAGGTCGGGCCTTCAGCCCTCAGGCAAACATGCGCGGCGTGAACCTGGTCCTGCGGGCCAGGCTGGTATGGGGCGCACCGTTGGTGCTGGTCTGACGCGGACAGACGCGCGACTGCCGCTCGCCGCCGGTAAGTGACCCGCGCAACGCGGCGGGGAGTGGTTTGGCGTGCTGTCGCACGGTTGGCGGTGGTTGATCCTCGCGCGACACTTCCTGGCTAACGCGTCGGGCTTCCTTTTCGTCGCTGCCGAGTTGGTGGCAACGACCAGAGGGGATTAAATGCATGTCCCTCAAACGGGGGCTGGTGGCGAGAAACTGGGGTGGTTTTTCGCCACGACCCTAGCGCCGCTCTCGGATGCCACGCATGGTGCTGGCGAAAAAGTCGGTAACCATTTCGCCACTTGGGCGTCCTGCCAGGCGGCTGATAAAGTTGTCCGGCAACTGAATTCTGGCGAATTCAGCTACAATTCAGGCGTTGATCGCCGCGCTGAAAGGTCCTCAACCTGCCCCCGAGATGCAACCCATGAAACCCGATGACTTTTTGCCGCGGCCGGAGCGCGTGCCATCGCTGGCGACGCAGCCTCATGCGACGCCCCTGTATTTGACCAGCGTCTGGGAATGCGAATCGCCGGCGCAGGCCGATGCGATGCTCAGCGGGCAAGAGCCCGGGTATGTCTATCAGCGGGATGGTCATCCCAATGCCGCGGCGCTGGCGGCGAAGCTGAACGAATTGGAGCAGGCCCCGCATGGCATCGTGGTTGCTTCCGGCATGGCCGCGATTTCGGCGGCGTTGCTGGCGACCATCGAGCAAGGGGAGCATGTCGTCGCGGCCAGTCGGGTGTATGGCAAGACGCTGCAGTTGCTTTCGGCCGAAGCATCTCGCTTGGGGATCACGCTGAGCATCGTCAATACGAACGATCTCGCGGCGGTGCAAGCGGCGATGACCGAGCGGACCAAGCTGGTGCTCGCCGAGACGATCGCCAATCCCTTGTTGCAAGTCGCCGATTTAGCCGCGCTCGCGGAAATCACACACCGGGGGGGCGCACGGCTGCTCGTGGACAACACGTTCGCTTCGCCGCTGGTCTGCCGGCCAATGGAACTGGGGGCCGACTTTGTAATGGAGAGTCTGACGAAGACCCTCAATGGCCATAGCGATGTGCTGCTCGGTTACCTCGGCGGACGAACGGACATCTGGCCGCGCGTGAAGCAGGTCGTCAGCGCCTGGGGGTTCTCCTCGTCGCCCTTCGATTGCTGGCTGGCCGCGCGGGGGTTGGCGACGGCGCACTTGCGCTTGGAACGGGCTTGCGCGAACGCACTGCGAGCGGCGGAGTTCTTGGCGCAACGTCGTGAAGTCGAACGGGTGGAGTATCCGGGGCTGGCGACCCATGCTCAGCATGAATTAGCGAAGCGACAATTCATCGGCCCCGCCGGTCCGCAGTTCGGCACGATGGTCAGCTTTCATTTGCATGGTGGAAGGGCCGCGGCGGACAAGTTCATCACCGCGGCGAAGGACATTCCGTTTTGCCCGTCGCTGGGTGAACTCTCCACAACGCTCAGCCATCCAGAAACGACGAGCCATCGTGGCCTGACGCCCGAGGCCCGCGCCGCGCTCGGCATTAGCGGCGGCACCATTCGCCTCTCGGTGGGAACGGAAACGCCGGAGTTTGTGTGCAGCGCGCTGGCGAGCGGATTGTTGCAGATTTCGTAGTGTCGGCTTTCGCTCCGCGAAAACACGTTCTTTCGCGGAGCGAAAGACGACTATTCCTGCTCTTCCCACACGGTGTGGTAACTGTTCATCGTTTCAAAATACTCCAGCAGCCGGCCATAGAACGGATGGCCGCCGATGGTGGCGCTATCACCGATGACGATCAGTTTGCGGCGAGCCCGAGTCAGCGCGACGTTCATCCGCCGTGTGTCGCCTAGGAAGCCAATCTCGCCCGTGTTGTTCGAGCGCACGAGCGAAATGATGACTGCTTCCTGCTCGCGGCCTTGAAAGCCATCGACGGTATCGACTTCGACCGTTTCAGCGTCCGCAGTTTTCCCTAGTTGTTCGCGGAGCAAGCGGACTTGAGCCGCGTAAGGTGAGATGACCGCGATTTGTTCGGCAGAAACGCCAGCGACTAGGAGCGCTGTGACTTTACGCACGACGAGCGCTGCTTCTTCCGGATTGCGGCGGCTTTCACCATCGGGCTCTAGTTCTTCGCTGTAACTCGCGCCGGCCGTATCGACGAATTCGAGTGGCGTTTCGGTAAGCGCTGTTCGTTCAACTCCCGGCAAGTCGCACAGCAGATGCGCCGCGACGTCTGCTGAAGCTCTAAGCTCGCCCGCATAAAATTCCTGCGACGAAAACTGCATGATGGCGGCGTGCATCCGGTATTGCACGGTTAGCCGGCGCGAGATCGCTGGCTCACCGTAGCGGCGGATCAATCGTTCTGGCAGGCTCACGCCAAAGCTTTCTTTCTGAGCTTCCGACGAGACGACCGTCGGCGGCAACTGGCAATGATCGCCGGCGAGGATCAGCCGTTGCGAGCGGAGTAGCGGAATCCAACAGGCCGGTTCGGTCGCCTGGCACGCTTCGTCCACGACGGCCAGATCGAATTGCCGCGGACCGAGCACTTCGTGATCGATACCGGTCAGCGTGACGCACAGCGCCTGCGCGCCATCGAGCAACTCGTGTACTACCTGCTCTTCAATCCGCCGCGCGTCGGCGACCAGTTCCTTGGCTTCCCGTCGCATCTCATGTTTCGCGCCCGGCTCTGGTCTGGCGCGCTTGAAGCGACCGGCCTGATCGCGCAACATGCGAGCTTCTTTCAATAAGCGGCGGGCGACCTTCAGGTCGGGATGATTTTCGACCAGCAGATCAAGCGTATGCTCGCGCAGTTCCGGCGAGACGCGCGCTGGGTGTCCAAGTCGCACCGCGCGGACGCCGACGCGCAGCAAGCGTTCCAGCAGATTATCGACGGCCAGATTGCTGGGCGCGGAGGCCAGCACTTTGTCGCCGCGCATTGTAGCCTGACGAATGAGTTCGGCAACTGTCGTTGTCTTGCCTGTGCCGGGTGGACCATGCAAGATTGCGAAGTCTTTGGCAGAGAGAGCGAACGCGATGGCCTCTCGTTGCGATTGGTTGAGCGCGATTCCGTCGCGCGAATCAATGAGCGGAACCGTGGGACCAAACTCCGGAGGACGCTCGCCGAGCAACGCCGCGCGCAAGGCAGCCAGTCGTCCCTTCTCGGCCGCTTGGGCTTTGTTTATCGCATACCGCTGCCGCTCACGAGCCACTTCATCGCTGGAGAGATCAATCCGCCAGGTGGGCCGATCCGCTTCCGTTTCGGGCGAATGTGCCAGGGCGATTTCAATCGTCTGCCGGTCTCGCCAACTAACGAGCCCGCGGATCGTATTGCTGTCGTCGGACTTTTCCTCGGTCAGCAAGATGGGGGAACCCGTGCTCAACCGAGTCCAAGGCAAGGGCAGCGTTTGATCGCGCTTCCCGAGCGTGAGAATCGCGCGACCACCCAGGCCCGTCGTCTCATCGCGAATCACGAGATTCACCAGACTCGCGCCGGTCCGCTCCGCATCGGCGGGCGACATCCGCTGCAGTCGCGCCCGCGTGATGGCCGCTTCGGCCGCAGCCTCCCATCCCAGGCAGCGAATCAGGCGGGCGAAGTGTTCGTCGGCGGGCTTGGCCATGATCACGAAAGGATGGGCGGAGACAAACGGGACCGGATCATACTATATCAATTGCGGATGCTTAAATTGCGCCCCGCGCCAGCCGAAACGGGCTCTGCTCGCGGCATGGTGAAGGTCAAGCGAGTCGGCTATTCTGAATGAATGCCTTCCGTGCCATCTACCGAATCCGCCGATCCGCTGCAGATGGCCAATGTTGATGACGATGCGGTCCGCTATGAACCGGCCGCTGGCCGGGGTCGGGATTCTTTGGCGAGTGAAGTCCATGAAGATGGAGAAGATGTAACTCGCCAAAGACTCTCGACCCCTGACTCCCCCGCGACCGTGACCAGCGATGAGTCTTCGGACGACGAACGGCCGCTGTCCTACTCCTATCGGCTGCCCCTGATATTGCTGCTGCTGAGTTGCGTCAGCATTTTCATTGCGGGCTGCTGTCGCTGGGTGCCGCACGAGGTGCTGCTGAGCGAGTGCCTACCGTGGGGTGAAGGAGTATTCGCCGATTTCACGCCGCTCCGTCGCGCGATCCTCGCCGAATGGCGGACCGGCCTGGTGTTCATGGTCAGCCTGCTGGCCATCTTGCTCGCGCACGAAATGGGGCATTTTGTAATGACGGTGGTCTATCGCGTGCGGGCGACGTTGCCGCTCGTGGTGCCGTTTCCGATCTCTCCCTTCGGCACGATGGGCGCGGTCATTGTAATGGAACCTGGCAAAGCCAATCGAAAACAGATTTTCGATATCGGCATCGCCGGTCCGATCGCTGGCCTGATCATCGCCATTCCCGTGCTCTGGGCGGGACTGCTGCAAATCGATTTGCAACAGCCGGCGGCGGGTCTGCTGGCGATTCGTCCGCCGCTGTTGATGGACTGGTGGCTGAGTTGGCTGCATCCGACTAAGTGGACATCAGGAGGCGAAATCTGGATGAGCCAGGCCAATGCTCTGCTCGTCGCGGGATGGATCGGGCTGTTCTTCACCGGCCTCAATATGTTCCCCGTCGGGCAGCTCGACGGCGGGCACATCACCTACACGCTCATGGGCCGCAAAGCCCATTGGCTGGCCCGCGGGCTGATGGTGTTTTCCTTCGCTTATATGACATACACGGGCAACACCATGTTGCTTTTGATGGCCCTGCTGGTGATGCTAATGGGAACCGATCATCCCCCCACGAGCGACGACAGCGTGCCTCTCGGCTGGCCACGCGTCCTGTTAGGTTGGGCGTCGCTCGTCATACCCATTGTTTGCTTGACGCCCGAGTTCCTCGTCATGGGCTGATGGCACACTCAATTCGGAGCAAGCCCGCTCATGTGGTCTGCACGTTCTCCTGTTTGGCTGCCGCTGTTTCTCTGCTTCTCAATACTAGCCGTCACGCGCGGGGCGGATAGTCTCCCCACGTCGCCCATCAGTCCCGTCATCGACCCCGCCGGCATTCCCGGTACGCTGGTCTTGACCGGCGGCGGCATTCCCGAGGGGGACATTATCCGCGCGCGATTCATGAAAACCGCCGGCGGGAAAGAGGCCAAGCTGGTGCTCATTCCCACCTCGCGTGCTTCTTACGAAATGGAAAAAGACACGCCTGCGTTTGAGATGCGATATGTACAACCTTGGCGAACCTACGAGCCGGCCAGCGTGACGCTGCTGCACACCCGCTCGACCGACGAAGCCAATCTCGACGAATTCGTGAAGCCCTTGAAAGAAGCGACCGCCGTTTGGTTGATGGGCTCGAACCAGAATCTGCACGCGGCCGCGTATCTGAACACCAAAGTCGAAGCCGAAATCTACAACGTGCTCAAGCGGGGCGGAATCGTCGGCGGCGGCAGTGCCGGTGCTGCCATTCAAAGCCGCGTGATGATCGGCGGCGGCAAGGACGAACCGGAACTGGCCACGGGTTTCGATCTGCTCCCCGGCGCGATTGTCGATCAGCATTTTCTCGTTCGCAATCGCAGGCCGCGGTTGCTGAAGGCACTCGAACAGAAGCCCGGATTGTGGGGCTTGGGCCTGGATGAACGAACGGCCATCTTCGTTCGCGGGCGCAAGATTGAAGTGCTAGGGGAATCGACGGCGACGATCATCTTGCCCGCCGGCGCTGGTCGGCCGGTGCGCGAGATCGCGCTGAAGACGGGCGACGTGCATGATCTGGTTTCGCTGCGGCGGGCGGCGGTGGCGAGATCCATCGAAGCCTATCCGCCGACGAAATGGGCGGCATCCGAAGTGAAACAAGGTTCGCTGGTGATCGTCGGCGGCGGTGGGATGCCGGCCGATATTGCGAAGAAGTTTTTGGAACTGGCCGGTGGACCGGACTCGCCAATCGTCGTGCTGCCGACCGCGGAAGAGAACCCGAATCTCGAACGCGAAGGGGCTTTTCTGAAGCGCCTCGGCGCGAAGAACATCATCGTGTTGCCTCAAACCAAGCGCGACGACGTGGAATCGGCGGCCGTCATCGAAGCCCTCACTGCGGCCAAGGGCGTCTGGTTCGGCGGCGGACGGCAATGGCGGTTTGTCGATGCTTATGCAGGAACTAAGGCCGAACAATTGATTCGCGACGTCGTCACGCGCGGCGGCGTGATTGGCGGCAGCAGTGCTGGGGCGACGATTCAAGGCGACTATCTCTGCCGCGGCAGCCCCCTCGGCAATCTCGAAATGATGGCCGAAGGTTACGAGCGGGGCCTCGCGCTTCTTCCCGGCGTGGCCATCGATCAGCACTTTGCCCAGCGGAAACGCTTCACCGATATGACCCAGCTCATGAAGTTCCGGCCGCAACTCCTCGGCATCGGCCTCGACGAAGCCACCGCCCTCATCGTCCGTGGCAGCACCGCCGAAGTCCTCGGCAAAAGCGAAGCCCACTTCTACGACCACCGCGGGGGCGTGCCCGCGGGTGAGAAAGATTATCTTTCGCTCAAGGCGGGCCAGAAGTTTGATCTGCTGCAGCGGAAGTTGATGGAGTAGTTAACTTTTTCTGAGGGCTTGCGCGGCAATATCAAGACCAACACGCTGACTGAACGCGGCAAGCAATTTCCTCGCCATCGGTCCTGCGGTGCCACGCGAGATTGTGTTGCCGGCAAAGCGAGTGACGGGCCAAACGCAAGGGCTGGTGCTGCAAAGCAGGATTTCGTCGGCGGTGCTGACGTCGGCGATGGTCAGATCGCGCTCGCTCCAGGGGATCGAAAGTTCGGCGGCAAGTTCAGCTAATACGGCCACCGTTACACCGGGCAAGATACTCGCGCGCGGCGGTGAGACGATCCCTTCGTTGGCTCGATAGATCAGCAAGTTAGCAGTCGAAGCTTCGGTAACGAAGCCGCGGTGGTCGAGCATCACGGCGCGAGCGCCGGGCGCTTGTTGACGAGCGGCCCGGTCGGCCAGGTAGTAGTGCATCCGGCTGCGGCATTTCAATTCCGCCGGCCAGCAGTCGGTGGGAACTTGTCGCACGTCAGTCAGCACCAACGTTTCGCCCTGCTCGTATTTGTATGCCCACGATGCGAAGGCAAGCGGATAAGTATGCAGACCAAGAAACACAGGCGAGCCGCCAGGCGTAAGCCGGCGGTGGTCGGGGGTCGGGGGATCGGGAGTCGGGGGATCAGGAGTCAGGAACGAAGGATAAGTTCCAGGCGTGACGAACATCGAGAGGCCCAAGTCACCGCCAGGCTTTAGCAAGGAATAATTGCGGGCGGCAAGTTCTTGAGCGCGCGATGCCAATTCATCGAGACTGATTGGCAATTCGATTCCGACGATCTCCAGCGACCGCGCTAGCCGAGCCAGGTGCCGGGGCAGCTCAAACAACAGGCCATTGAAAGTGCGCAGTTGCTCGGCAACGGTCACGCCTTGCATGAAGCCGGCATCGGTAACGGGAATGACCGCCTGCGAGGCCGGCACCCAGACACCGTTCATGTTGGCAACCGGTTCGGGCATGGGGATCGGGGTTCAGGAGGGAAATGATCAATGTTTGGCTTCCATGGCGCATTGTACCCGGCCGGTCAACGCCCGGGCTGCGGCTCAATGGTCTCACCGTCCCAGGTAATCTTGCACTTCGGCAGGGCCTTGTGGAGGTCGTCGATGCCGGCAGCAGTGACATTCGCCTTCCGCAGGACGAGGGAAGTGAGAGCCTCGCAACCCTTGAGGTGGACCAAACCAGCGTCGCCAACTTTGCAATCGTCAAGCAGGATTTCCCTCAGGACCTTGTAGTTTTTGCAGTGG
>JAYTUF010000216.1:0-2429 GCA_043744755.1 Anatilimnocola sp. | reverse complement strand
CGCGACGGAAGGCTTCAGGATCTTCGAGAATCCGCTCGCGCCTGCCACGCATGCGTTCCAAGCTGCGGCGAACCGCGTAAACCGACGATGCCATGCGGCGCTGAAGCATGGCCATCGTGAATCCGACTGCCCGGCCGCGTGCGGAACCGTCGCCCGCGGCGGCGATGGATTGATCCTCGACGTAGCGAGTCAACTCGTCGTAGAACTCGAGTTCCTCGCCGTCAAAATCGAACGCCGCCGTCTGCACGTCGCGCTTGGTGAAGAGCTTGCGAACTTCTCCCGTCTCCGGATGGGGAAAGGTGACCAGCGCTTCTTTGGTTCGCCGGAGATAAAACGGTGCCTCATGCACGCGCATGGCATGCTGCAGGCTTTCGATGCTGCCATAGACGTCAGGATCGAGCAAAGCCAGGAATCGGCGAAAGTGCTCTGGATCGCCCTTATGCGGCGTAGCCGTCATCAGCAGAAAGTGATCCGTCATCTTGGACAGGTTTTCACCCAGTCGGTAGGCGTATGTCTTGTGGTCCTCAGAGCGGGCGCTCATCTTGTGGGCTTCGTCCACGATCACCAGATCCCAACGGGACCGCAGCAAACTTTCGCGAGCATCTTCAACAATCGATACCCAGGAGACGGACGTGATGACTTGGTCTCGTTCCTGCCAGGGATTCTGGCCGTAGTTCGCACGAAGCACGTCGCCGCGGATTACATCGAACTTCTCGCGGAACTTGTCTGTAAGCTCGCGTTGCCACTGGAACGTGAGATTGGCCGGACAAACGATCAGCACGCGGCGGACGAGGCCACGGGCTTTCAGTTCCTTGAGCAGCAGACCGGCCATAATCGTCTTGCCGGCGCCGGGATCATCGGCAAGCAGAAAGCGAATGCGCGGCAGCTTCATGAAGTAGCCGTACACGGCTTCGAGCTGATGCGGCAGCGGGTCAACACGAGCAATCGACAGCGAAAAGTATGGATCGTATTCGTAGGCCAGTCCAAGACGGTGTGCCTCGATGCCGAGCCGAAAGAGTCGTGCGTCGCCGTCGAACGGTTCTTGTTCAGCCGAAATGATGAGCTGTGCAACCTGAGCTGCATTCAGAACCGGATCATAGGTGAGGCCGGTGTTTGTTCCTCGGCCAATCAGTTTTAGCGACTGCCCCATCGGAATCACGGCCAGCACTTCAATCCGTTCGGGCAGCGTGGGGCCGCTGACGAGACTGCCAGGCTTTATCTGTCGCTCAGTCGTGGTCATGGCTCATCTCGGTTTGTACGTATTGGGCGGGCCACCGGCGTCGCCACTTCTTACCCACGCGTCTATTTCGTCACGTTTGAATTTCCACAGACTTCCGAGCTTGTGGGCGGGCATCTTCTTGCGTTCGATCCACTTGTAGACCGTGTCTTTTTTTATCCCCAAGTAGCTGGCGATTTCTTCGACAGACAGCCAGCGGTCACTAGCAACATCGCTCATCTTGACCTCAACACACGCTACCTGGACGGCGGTCTGGAATCCCTACGAGCCGGGATGTCTTGTCCAGGCCATCCGGTAACAGGCGGGAGCATCATAACGCATGTGCTAGCGGACCGAAACCATCAGGATGTTGCGAGAGGCGTTTCGACATTCTGCGTTTGGACACAAGGCGACGAGCCACCTAACAGCTTAATAAGTACAGGATTTCGGGCATATCAGATTGAGCTGGCTGGCTAACTGTTGGCCACGATCTCGGTCAATTCAACGGAGGTGAGACTTGTCACACATTGTTCAAATTCAGACCCAGGTGCGCGACGCGGCTGCTGTAGCGGCAGCGTGTCGCCGGTTGGGCCTGCCGCCACCGGTGCAACGGACGGCGAAGTTGTTTTCGAGCACAGCGACGGGGTTGACCGTGCAACTGCCGGGCTGGAGTTACCCGGTGGTGTTTGATCTCGCCAATGGAAGCGTGACATTTGACAACTTTCAGGAGCGATGGGGGAAGCAACAAGAACTGGATAAGTTTTTGCAGGCGTATGCTTGTGAGCGTGCAAAGATCGAGGCCCGAAAGAAAGGTCACACGGTCAGCGAGCAAACACTCGCCGATGGTTCAATCAAGCTCACCATCCAGGTTGCCGGAGGTGCTGCGTGAAGATCATCGAAGTCACAGTATCGCCCAAGGGGGAAACCAAGATCGAAACAAAGGGCTTTGCTGGCGGCGAATGCTGGCAGGCCAGCCGATTCATGGAAGAGGCCCTCGGAGTTCGAGAAAGCGAGAAACTCACGGCGGAGATCTATCAGCAACAACCGGTTGGCCAGTCGATCAGGGAGGGCCAGTCATGACTCAGGTTCGTCGTCGCGTACTGCGCCCAGCACAGGAACCAATCGTCGATGCGACGCAGGCGCGCCGGCATGATCATCAACGACAACAGCTTGGCGCGAATCGGCTGTCGCTGCGCCGCTGGATGACCAAGCT
>JAYTUF010000215.1:0-9418 GCA_043744755.1 Anatilimnocola sp. | reverse complement strand
TCAAACACGATATTTCCCTCGAACTGCAACGACTCTCCCCCACGGGTGGTGAGCTAGAAGTGCGGACTGCCACCGGCCGCATCGTTGGCCAATTGGAGAGCGTCGATACGGTGGGCGTCGCCTTCACCCGCTTTGACTATCAGTCCAGCAATCTCACTGCCGCCACCGTCGATAGTTTGAAAGCCCTCAGCGCCAAGATTCAGCAGCGCCTGAATTATCTGCTGGAACCGATCAGCCTGCTCGAAACCGACATCGAGAGCGTTTCGATCCAAATGCGTTCCAGTCCGCCGCAGGTGGGAGACGATGGTCGTAGCTACTACGAACTCCTCGTCCGCCGCGGCGGCGAAGTCACGCTTCGCCGCTATCACAAAGCGGCTGGCCAGCCGCGGCAGGTCATCGCCGCGCACGTCACCCGCGAAGTCCTCGGCCGGCTCGCGGATGACTTTGTGGCGGTGATTGGGTAGTCTGCTTTGGCAAATTTGCCCGCGACTACTTCACTTCCAGCAATTCAACCAGAAAGTGCAACGTGGCCTTGGGTGGAATGTCGGCACCAGCCCCACGGTCGCCGTAGCCGAGATTGGAGGGGATCTCCAATTCGATCATGCCTCCCTTGCCGACCAATTGCATCCCTTCGGTCCAACCTTTGATGACCTGGTTCAGGCCGAATTCGATCGATTCCTTGCGGTCATAGGAACTGTCGAACACCTTGCCGTTGTCCAGCCAGCCGTGGTAATGGACCGTCACCTTGTTGGCGGCAACTGGATTCGCGCCCGTCCCTTTCCGCAGGATGCGATATTTCAGTCCCGACCCGGTGGTCTCAAACTTCTTGGGAGCATCCTTATCCGCCGCACCCGCGCCAGCCGGCAACTTGGGCAATGGAACCTCTTGAGCGCTCACAACAACTCCTCCCAGACAAAGAAATAACAGCAAACCAGCAATTGTTTTTGACATCCCGTGCGCCATCGTCAGCCTCCTTGAAAAACGTGTTACTCAGTCGCAGCACAAACCCGCGACCGACCCGCCGATTCTAGGTTGCTTATCCGCGCTGGAACAGGGGCGATGCACGCCTCGCGATGTATCCCTCGCCTTCGCTACCGCCGCGCCTTGCGGCTCTGTAAGTATTCCAGTAGCGCCCGGTCGAACTGCATGCTGGTATCGAGCGGCACGTAATCGATCTTTGTCTGAAAGCACTCTTGCTTATACATGGCCCGGAAGGCCGCGATTTCGCTTTGGTAGTCGCGGCGATAGGCGGAGGCGTCGACGGTTATTTTTTCATTCGTTTCCGGATCTTCAAACTCAATCATGCCGTCGAAGGGAAACGCCACTTCGGCTTCATCGAGAATGTGAAACAGGATCACATCGTGGCCGCGGTGCCGCAGGCGGCGCAGTGATTGAAACACGGGCCCTGGGTCCGCGAGCAAATCGGAAAAGACCATCACCAGGCTTTTGTGCCGCAGCATGGCCGCCACTTGCGTCAAGCTGCGGCCGATGTCGGTGACGCCAGCCGGCTTCAAATTGGCGAGCAAGGCCAGCACATTGCCAAGCTGCGTCCGTTTGCTCTTGGGGGCGATCGAGTCGCGAATCTTTTCGTCGAACGTAATCAGGCCGCAGGGGTCTTGCTGCAGAATCATCAGATAACAGAGCGCTGCGGCCAGGCAGATGGCGTAGTCGAACTTCGTCAACTCCTGCCGCAACGTGTACCCCATCGACTGACTGAGGTCCATCACCAGGTAGCCCGTAATGTTCGTCTCGGCTTCAAACTTCTTGACGTAATACTTATCGGTCTTGGCATAGACCAGCCAATCGATGTCCTTGGGATCATCGCCGGAAGTGTAACGCCTATGCTCGCTGAACTCGACGGAAAACCCGTGAAAGGGACTGGCGTGCAAGCCTTGCAGGAAGCCCTTCACCACGAACTGCGCCCGCAGATCAAGTCGCTTGATCTGGTTGATGACTTCGGGTTTTAGGTACTTTTCGACAGCCATTGTTTCGATCCCGAAGGGATCTCAGCGATTAGCCCCGGGTCGCCGCGCAGCGGCGCACCCGGGGTCACGAGTATGGAACCCAATCCGATCCCGAAGGGATCGCAGCAACGTGACGCCAAACCGCGCTGCGATCCCTTCGGGATCGATCTGACTGATGCGCTGGCTTAGCCCCGGGTGCGCTGCCAAGGTAGCGACCCGGGGCTAATCGCTGAGATCCCTACGGGATCAGGCAAAGCAGCGATCAATCAATTGTCTGAAATCATTTCCTCCGCAACTCACGCAGGGTGTCAATGGTCTGCTGCAAGTCTGCCGGAATTGGCGCCACGATTTCAATTTGCTCTTTGCTGGTCGGATGCACGAAGCGAATGCACTGGGCGTGCAGAGCCTGACGACCGAGCACGACCTGTTGATCGGCCAGATCGCCGCTGAGCTCGCCGCGCTTGATCTCGGCCCGGCCGCCATACAAACGGTCGCACAGCACCGGGTAACCGATATGGGCCAGATGCACGCGAATCTGGTGCGTGCGGCCCGTTTTCGGCGTCATCTTGACGATGGCGAAACCCCGGAAACGCTCCTGCACTTCGTAAAACGTCTGCGCTTCCCGGCTGGTTTCATGCCCGCTACGAATGGCCATCTTTTCGCGTTGATAGGGGTGGATGCCGATGGGCTTGTCGATCAAATCGCGGTCGCGATCGGGCGCGCCGATGGTGATCGCCAGGTATTCCTTCTCGGTGGTGCGATCAGCGAATTGTTCCGCGAGAGCGAAGTGGCAGGGATCGGTCTTGGCGACGATCAACACACCGCTAGTATCGCGGTCAAGGCGGTGCACAATGCCCGGCCGATGAGCGCCGCCGGCCGTGCTGAGCTGGCCGAAGTGAAACGCGAGGGCGCTGGTTAGCGTGCCGGACCAATGACCGCGGGAAGGATGGACGACCATGGCCGGCGGCTTGTTGATCGCCAGCAGCACGTCGTCTTCGTAGAGAATATCGAGCGGGATGTTCTCGGGGTTCGGCCCCGCGGTCGGCATCGGCGGCAGGAAGATCGAAATTCGATTGCCGGGCTGCAGACGATGCGAGACCTTCGTTCCCAAATCGTTGACGCGGACGCCGCCGGCACCGATGATCCGCCGCAACTGCATCCGGCTGTATTTGGGGAACGTCTTGGCGAGAAACGCATCAAGCCGGGCACCGCTGTCCGCATCGCCGACGACGAGCTCTTGCGTTTGCTCGTTCAATTCGTCGTCAGCGGACATGCGTAAAACCGTATCTTCCTGCCGTATCATCTGCCAGATCTTCCTGCAAGGGCTACTCGCCGGTCTTCTTGGGCTCTGCACCCTTCGGCTCATCTGGCTTCGGAGCTTCCGGCTTGGGCGTATCGCCCGGTTTTACGGGGAAGTCGAGCTTCGGTTCCACGGAAGGAATCTTGGTCGCATCGATATTCAGCCCGCCTGGCAAGCTGATATCCGGCCGCTCGGGCAAGTCAGTCGGCATTTGATTGAGCGGCATTCCCGGGATGCCACCATGACCCGTCGGCACCGGACGCCTGGGTTTTTCCTTGGCAAACCAGGCCAGAAACTCAACGGTCTTCGGATCGGCCATCCGCTTGGCATCGCGCTGGGCCGCTTTGCCGAGAGCTGAGTCCTTCTCGGTCTTGGCGACCAGTTCGTAATACTTGAGCGCCTGTTCCGGCTGGCAAATGGTTTCCTGCAACCGGGCCATGCCATACTGGGCACGGACCAACAACAGTGGATCGCGGGCCTTCTTCAGCACCTCCTGATAGTTCTCTTCGGCTGTCTTGAGTTGCGTGCTCGCTTCGGCCCGGTCGCTGAACTGCAGGTTGGCGCCTTTGGAGAGACTCATATCGGCCACGCTCTGCCGGGCCCACAGCGCGGCGGGCGTATCGCCGTACGTATCAACGACTATCTTCAGTGAGGCTTCGCGGTCGCGCTCGGCAAAGGCCTGGTAATATTTATCCCACGCGGTGGCGGACTTGCCTTCTTGCGTACCCATGTACCAGGCAATGCCAACGGCAGCCGCAAAGGCGACCACGACGCCACCGACGACGGGCCAGAAATAATCGCTGGCCCCCTCCACATGATTGCCCAGCCAGTTGGCCAGTTCATTCTTCTGCAGCTCGTGCCGTTTTTCAGACTTCATAGCAAGCTTCCGTACTGTCTGGGGCGCGCTCGGGGCGCAATGGGGACGGGCAAAACCGCCGGTCCCAGCACCGCAAGTATAGAACTGGCCTGCAAATAGCGTCAATGCCGCTCGGCCGCCGTTTCTACGGCACCGGCTTGGGTTCTGTTTTTGCATACTCCTGCAACCTGGCTCGTAATTCCGCAACCAGCTTGGCGTGCTTACCTTCATTGACGAGATTGGTCGTCTCGGTGGGATCGCTTTGCAGATCGTACAGTTGTTCCCCTTGTTTGCCGTCGTTCCAAGACGTGAACCGATATTGCGCGGTGCGGATGCTGTAGCCTTGGCGGCATTGCGTGTAGGCGGCGTCTTTGACAGTTTTGGTCGGATCGCTGAGGACTGGCTTGAGGCTCTTGCCATCCAGGTATTCGGGTGCCTTCAGACCGCATAGCTCGGCGAGCGTGGGATAGACATCGACCAGTTCCGCGAGCGCGGTGCTGCTTTTCCCTTTCGCGGTTGCTTGCGGATCGACGATCAAGAGCGGGACGCGGGCACTGTTCTCGAACAGGCTCATCTTTTGCCACAGGCCATGCTCATACATGTGATAGCCGTGATCGCTGGTCAGCACGATGACGGTATTCTCAGCCAGACCCAGCTTCTTCAAAGCATCGACCACGCGGCCGACCTGGGCGTCCATGAACGAGATCGACGCCCGATAGGCTTGAATAGCTTCCCGCCGCTGGGCGTCGGTCATGGTGTCCTGCTCTTTTTTGGCGCTCGCATAGGCGGCGGCAGGCGTGCGCGATTTGTCATCCGCGGCGAGCGGCGGCAGCTCGATCTCGCTGGTCGGAAGCGTTTCAAAATACTTCTTCGGGGCAACGTACGGAGTGTGCGGACGAAAGAAACCGACGGCGAGAAAGAACGGCTTGCTCTTGTATTGTTCCAGCAGGCTGATCGCCGCGGTCGCGGTCAGGCCGTCGGTCTGTTCGACGTCGGTCCCTTCGCTGGCCAGCCAACTGAGCGTGCCGCCGTAACTGCCGGGGGTGAACGTGAAAATCTTGTTCTCTTCGGCCTTATCGCGGCCTGCGGGGTTCACGACGAACTCCCACGATTCCTTGTCATCGAGACCGCTGGTGCCGATCTGCCCCGGCACCCCGTAGTGATACATTTTGCCGATGCGGGCGACCTGGTAACCATTTTGCTTGAACAACTGCGGCAGGGTGATCGTGTCAGGAATTGCTTCGCGCAGATGGGGCGAAAGCTGCGTGTAGTCAGTCGAGAAGCGTCCCGCGCGCGGGTTCGTCAGCACCTTGGTCACATTCGGCCGCCGTCCGGTGAGAAAGGAAGAGCGACTCGGGCTGCAGAGTGGATACTGGCAATAAGCCCGGTCGAAGCGCATGCCCGCAGCCGCGAGCGCGTCGATATTAGGCGTCTTCACCTGCTTCTCGCCGTAGCATTGCAAGTCGCAATTTAGATCATCGGCAACGATGAACAGGACGTTTTTGGGTTTGGCGTTCTGCGCGCAGGCGAGTGGACTGAACACTAGCAACAGAGCCAACGTGGTCAGGATTCGATGCATGGCAAGAGACTCCGCAAATCGTGAAAGAGGAATGATATAAGAGTTTGGCTGCTTGAACATTTCGGAATGATGCATTTGAATCGATCCCGAAGGGATCACAGCGATTAGCCCCAGGTTGAGCGAAGCGACACCTGGGGGCCGCGAGACATTTGTGCCGCCCCGATCCCGGCGGGATCGCAGCACGGCGGCGCTGCGAACCCGCCGGGATCGGGTGATGATTTCCTTGGTTTTCCCCGGGTATCGGCTGCGCCTCAACCCGGGGCTAACGGCTGCGAACCCTTCGGGTTCAAGACCAAGCAAAAGCTGGACTCTCTCTTCCAATGGGTAATAAAGCGAGTAACTTCAATCCGCTCAACATATCTCTTGCTGCAAAAGTTGGAATGTCTGTTCCCAAGTCGCCGCCGGACCAAGTGCGAACAATTGCTCCGCCAATCTTACGGCACGCAGTTGCTCGGTTGTAGTCAGGTACTCAACGGGGCTTTTGCCATGCACGCGGGCGACAAGGCAACCGGCCAGATGCTGGGTCGTGCGATTCTCCAGTGCCTGCAGTTCAATACCTGAGACTTGAGATTTCAAACTGGCCGAATACGCGGACCAGAACTCACCGATCAATTGCAGCATTGACTCGCGCTGCTCGGCAAGATGGACCGCTTTGAGCGTGAGATGCGTGAGAAAAAAACCGAGATCAAAAGCAGGATCGCCGTAATGGCCCACTTCAAAATCAATCAGCATGACCTGGCTGGGAGACGTCAACAGATTCTTGGGACTGAAATCGCCATGAACGAGCGCATGGCGCTGACGCCAGGTCTGCTCGACTAACTGATCGAGATATTTGGCAAACCTCGGAACCTGGGCAGCAGCGTGTCGATAGTAAGGAGCGAGCCGCAGTTCGTCGAAATAGGTGCGGTCGTCGAACTGCCGGGCGCTGGTTGCGTCATGCCAGCTTCCGGCATGTAGCCTGCCGAGCATTTGACCCGAGGCAGCAGCGATAGATGGGGAAAGTTCTCCGGCGAGCAGCCTTTCTTTCCAGGTGCGGGATTCGGGAAGTGCAGCCGTCATGGCATAGGCGTACAGTTCGCGATCAGCCCACAAAAGCTGGGGAACACAAATCAACGAATTGGCCGTTGCTCGCAGCAATTTCGCGCAGGCGCTCAGCACCTCCACTTCCCGCCAAATCCGTTCAATGCTGCACTGCCAATCGGCCTGCACGCGAAGTTTGCCGCGGGCTTGCTTGATGATGAAGCGCTCGGTGCCATGCTCAATAAGGAACACCGCATTTGAAACGCCGCCGGACAGCTCATACACTTTCACCGTTTGTGGATGCGTGATCCAACCGCGGGCGTGCAGAGTTTGGGCGGCGTTTTGTTCGGTTAGTTCGAGCATGGAAAAATGCTAGCGATCGGTAATCATCTCGGCGGAGCGAGATAAATACCATCGTACCATTGAGCTTGACCCAGAATCCGTTTTGCCAACAATGGGCCGCAGCTTTGGCAGGCGTGTCGCAATCGTCAGGATGACAACCGCGACAACGGGCAGCAATCAGGGCTGCCGACGAAGCACTTACGACCGTTCATTCCAAGGCAAGGAGGCCTGGCATGAGTGTGACCCAGCAGCGCGCGAGCGTATCGCTCGGCAATTTGTTTCCCGGCGCTCGATTCACCCAAGGCGCAATCGCCGCCCGCACCGTCTGCACCGCAGCGGATAAGTGCCAACCCGGCGACTTGTTCGTCGGACTGCTCGGCAGCGATGGCGATTCGCATGACGACGCAATCGAAGCCGTCCAGCGCGGCGCGGTTGCCGTCCTCACCGAACGACTGCTGCCCGTTAAAGTGCCGCAGTGCATTGTTCCCGATACGCGGGAAGCTCTGGGCCGCGTGTGCCAGGCCCTGGCCGGCAATCCGACCGATCAATTGCGAACCATCGCTGTCGTTGGCACGCGTGGCAAAACGGTCACCAGCCTGCTGATTGCTGCGATGCTCGAAGCGGCGGGGGACGCGGTCGGCGTGATCTCCAGCATCGGCCTCAGCGATTCGGTCGAACAAGTCATCACGCCGACATCGACGCCCCGCGCCCCGAAGCTGGCCCACTGGCTGCAGCGAATGACCATCGCCGGTTGCCAGTCGGCGGTCGTGGAACTTTCCAGCCGAGCGCTGGCCGAACGTCGCGCGGCGGGAATGGAGTTCGACGCGGTCGTCGTGACGAACTTGAAGCGCAGCGAACAACATTGGCATGGCAGCGAAGAAAATGTACGTCGAGCCAACCTGCGAGCGCTCGAAATGCTCAAGCCGGGCGGCTTCGCGGTGTTCAATGCCGACGATGTCGAGAGCGACCAGGCGCTGGCCAACGTTGATCTGCCGGTACTCACTTTTGGCCTGATCGGCGAAGCACAAGTTACCGCCAGCGTCATTGAACGCTCCAGCAGCGAACAGACTTTTCTGTTGCAAGCGGGGAACGAATCGATTCCCGTGCGGACCGCGATCATCGGCGACCAACATGTGCTGAACTGCCTCGCCGCAACGGCGACGGGTCTCGCGCTGGGCATGGATCTTTCGACTATCGTCCGCGGCTTGGAAGCGGTGAAGTTCATTCCCGGGCGAATGCAACGGATTGAATGTGGTCAGCCCTTCAGCGTGATCGTCGATAACGCCCGTTCGCCCGAAGCGCTTGCGGCCAGCTTGCGGACTTTGCGGCAAGCGGGAACCGGCCGGATCATCTGCGTGCTGGGTTGCCCCGGCGGCAAGCACCGCGACTATCGGCCGCGAATCGGGCATGTGCTCGATCGTTGCACGCAGCTTTCGATTCTGACGAGCGACGATCCGCGGCATGAACAACCGCTGCAAATCGCACACGATATTCTCGACGGTCACGAACGGCCGCACTTGACGCACACGATTCCCAACCGGCAAAAAGCGATTCGCTTCGCCCTCGAATCCGCCCGCCCGGGAGACACGGTGTTGATAGCCGGCAAGGGAGACAGCCGCGTGCAACGGATCGGCTCGGGCCACGAACCGCACGACGACTGCGAGGTCGCCCGCCGTTGGTTGTATGAGCAAGGGACTCCCGTGCAGTCGCGGCCGCAACTGCGAATTTTCGGGTAATTCAGGTAGCCCGACGCGTAAGCGAGGAAGTGCTGCGCGTTGATGAACGATGTTGATTTTGCGCGCTGCGATTATTCGTGCTATCGCACGGTTGGTGAAATGAGGTTGTTCGCCGCACTCCCTTGCTAACGCGACGGGCTTCCTTTTCAGAAAAACTTTTGATTTTGCGATTGCCACGATTTTGGCGGCTTGGTATTTATCGCTCGCACTGGCCACCCAGGCGTGGCCGGGATCGAACACTAGAAAGCTTCATCGTCCGTCATCCGTTTGCGGGAATGGATGACAACCCTCCCTCCTGGGTCGAAGCAATTGAGCTTGCGTCGGCAATTACTGGGTCAATTGCCGCCGTGAGTGCTTCACGATGAAGCTTTTTGACTGGTCGTCGGAGCGGGTCACACCGCTCCGACGCCAGGGAACACGCGGGGCACTTTTTCTCTGGGAAAAGGTGCCCCGCTTTTTTTACGCGCGAGAGAGCGAAAATCAGCCGACACGCGCTAGCGTCCGGTTTCCGTCGAACCGCGAGCTAGTGCCGAAAACGCTAATTCCGTTCTCTCAAGCTGCTAGCGGCTGGGGGTGTTCGTTCCAGTGGTTTTTCCAGCTTTTGGGCGTCAAGCGCTGACG
>JAYTUF010000214.1:0-9424 GCA_043744755.1 Anatilimnocola sp. | reverse complement strand
TTTGCCGCAAACCACGGCCTTGACGCCCGAGCAACTCGAAGCCACCCTTGCGGAGTTGCAAAAACTGATGCTGCCCAGCGATAAACGAGCGGTTGCTGCCTGGCAAAAGGACATCACCGCGGCCGCCGCTGGCGACTGGGAAACATTTATCGGCGGTGGACTCGCAGGTAAGATTCATGCGGGTTCGGAAAAGTATTACGCCTGGGTTTTCCCCGACGATGTCGTTCGCCCTTATCGCGCGCTGCTCGAGCACGCGGGCAGCGTACTGCTGAAGCGCCTCGCCATGCAGACGGAAGCAACCTACAAGCTGCTCACACGCTTCAACATCGAATTTCAGCATCTTAAGCAAGTACGCCGGCTGCTGCGGTTCGACGATGTGACCCTCGCCCTCGCCGGCGCGGATCAAGCCGGCAGCGACCGCATGTCGTTCCGGCTGGGCGGCCGGTTGCAGCATTTATTGCTCGATGAATTTCAAGACACGTCGCTCATTCAGTGGCAAGTCTTGCGTCCCCTAGCTCAAGCTATCACTTCGCAACAGGTGGCTTCATCCCTGTTCTGCGTGGGCGATGTGAAGCAGGCCATCTACGGCTGGCGCGGCGGCCTCGCGGAGATTTTTGGCGCCCTCGAGCAAGAACTGACCGGCCTGCAAAACGATCAACTGGCCGAAAGCCGCCGCTCAGCGCAACCGATTATCGACGTCGTCAATCAGGTCTTTCAAAACCTCACCAGCCATCCGTCGTTGGATCGGATCGAAGCGGGAGTGACTGCCTGGCAGCAGGCTTTTCCACCCCATACGACGGCCCGCAAAGAATTGCTCGGTTATGTAACGCTCGAAACTTCGCCCGCTGCCGAGGACGAAGACGATAAGGATGATCACCACAGTCCCTTCGTCGCCGAGCGGATTGCGAACCTGGCGATGCAATCGCCCGGTTGCTCCATTGGTGTGCTGGTCCGCTCGAATGCGATGGTAGCGCAGCTCATTTATCTACTCCGCAAGCTCGATGTGCCCGCCAGTGAAGAAGGTGGCAACCCGCTGGCCGATTCACCCGCGGTCGGGCTACTGTTGTCGCTGTTGCAATTGGCCGACCATCCGGGTGACACCGCCTGCCGGTTTCATGTGGCCAAGAGTCCGCTGGCGGAGCATTTGAAACTCACCTGGCCCTGTCCCAACGATTTGGCCGCGACGGTTGCTCAGAGTGTCCGCCGAGAGTTGGTTGATGAGGGCTATGGCGCCGTAGTGTATCGCTGGGCGAAATGGCTGGCGCCCCAGTGCGACCGGCGCGATCTGGCCCGTTTGCAACAATTGGTCGAGTTGGCTTTTGCGTATCAGCCGCGGAGCACGTTGCGAACGACCGATTTTGTCAACCTGGTGAATGCGGAACGAGTCGCTGATCCACAGGCGGCACAAATTCGCGTGATGACCATTCATCAAGCCAAGGGACTGCAGTTCGACATCGTCGTCTTGCCGGAGTTAGAGGGTGCGATTTCGGGACAACCCGATACTTTCGTCACGGGTCGGCTTGGTCCCGCCCAGCCGGTGAATGTCGTCTGCCGCTATGCCAACGAAGCCATTCGCGGGTTTCTGCCGCCGGAGTTTCAGCAATTGTTCGATAACAATTTGCGACAGAAAATCGATGAAGCGCTCTGCGTGCTGTATGTGGCCTTGACCCGCGCGGTGCATGCCCTGCACATCATCCTGGAACCTGCCAAGCCGAGCGAAAAGAAGCCGCCGAAGACTTCCGCAGGTTTGCTGCGCGCGACGCTCGCGCCGAATGTTCCCGCGCTGGGTAGTAAGTTGCTCTATCAACACGGTCAGGCCGATTGGTATCGGCAGTGGTCGAAGTCAGCGGGCGAGAAAGGCGGAAACAATCTTCTTGCCAAGGCGTTCGCTCCGGCAACTAGCGCTCCCATCGTTCTCGCCAAAGAGAGCAAACTGCCCCCTCGCTTGGAACGTGTCGCACCTTCGCAGCTCGAAGGGGGCAGCCGGCTGAAGTTGTCCGAAGTATTTCGCCCCTCGTCGTCCGCCCTACGACATGGCACGCTGATGCACGCCTGGCTGGAGCAAATCGACTGGCAAGAAACGGGGTTGCCGGAAGAAGCGCTGCTGCGGAAGCTCGCACTGCAAACGCTGGATGACGTGTTTGATACGGATTTTGATTTGAGTGCGGCGATTAAGAAGTTCTATTCGCTGTTGAAAAAGCCTGCCCTCCAGCAAGTGTTCAAGCACGATGCTTATCGACAGTCATTAATTGTCGAGACGCCCGCCCGTCAGGCAGTCTTCGAGAAATGCCAATTCACCGCTTATCGCGAACGAACCTTTGCCCTCCGCGACGGCGACCGGTTGATGAACGGCTCCATCGACCGGCTCGTCATTCAACAGCACCAATCCCAGCGGATTGGCGCCGAGGTGATCGACTTCAAGACCGACGATGTCCACGTGCCCGGAAGTCTCGCTAAGCGAGTCGTGTACTATCGCCCCCAAATGGCGGCCTACTGCGCTGCCGTCGCGCGGCTGTATGATCTTCCCTTAGCTTCCGTCTCCGCACGGCTGGTGTTTGTGTTCAGCGGCGATGCGATTTTTCTGCCTTCCGAGTGAGCAGGTTCCACTTTGCGTTTCCTTCACGCCGCCGACATTCATCTCGATAGCCCACTGCGCAACCTCGATCGTTACGAAGGCGCCCCCGTCGCCGAGGTTCGCGGCGCGACTCGACGCGCGCTGGAAAACCTGGTGCAACTGGCGATCGCGCGCGAAGTCGATTTCGTGCTGCTGGCCGGCGACCTGTACGATGGCGATTGGAAAGACTATCAAACGGGCCTGTTCTTCGTGGCCCAGATGGCGAAGCTGCAAAAGGCGAAAATTCCGGTCATCGGAATCAGCGGCAATCACGATGCGGAGAGTCGCATCTCAAAGTCGCTGAATCAGACCAGCGTCGTGATGCTCTCCCCCAAAACGCCGGTGACGCACCTGCTGAAAGAGCACAACGTCGCCATTCATGGTCGCGGCTTCACAAGCGCCGCGGAAACGCAGAACGTGGTGCGACAGTATCCGCCCGCCGTTTCCGGTTGCTTCAACATCGGCCTGCTGCATACCTCGCTCGATACCGATGGCGGCGAGCATCAGCGCTATGCGCCTTGCAGCGTCGATGACTTGCGTTCACTCGGCTATGACTATTGGGCTCTCGGACATATTCATCAACGGCGGATTGTCGCCGAGCAGCCGTGGATCGTTTTCCCCGGCAACATCCAAGGGCGGCACATCCGCGAGACCGGCGCCAAGGGATGCATGCTCGTCGAAATTGATAGCCGTAATCATGCGAGCGCGAAATTCGAACCGCTCGATGTGCTTCGCTGGGAACATTGCCAGATCGATGCGACAGGATCTGCCACAAGCGAGGACGTCTTGCATCAACTGTCCCAGCATTTGCAGCAATTGCTGGCCACGCACGACGATCTGCCGCTCGCCGTCCGCGTAACATTCACTGGCCGCTGTGCCGCCCATGCGGAACTATCGGCGGATCTCGAAGGCTGGCGGCAACAAGTTCGGGCGACCGCCGTGGAAGCGTCGGCCGGCCGAGTGTGGGTCGAGAAGGTGTATCTCAATACGCAGAGCGAAGCGGAACACAGGCCGATCGCGGAAGGACCGTTGCTCTTGCTGCGCGAAATATTTGAGCAGGCGGCCGGCGATGAATTGCTGCTTACCGAATTGGCTACCGAATACGACGAACTCGTTCGCAAGTTGAGCGCCGAACGCGTGCCGCTGCCGACGAGCGAGCCGCAGTGGTTGCGGCAGACGCTCGCCAGCGTACATGCCGAACTCTTCGACCGGCTGCAGCGGGGAGATCATTGCCCATGAGACTGCTGCGACTGGATTTAACCGCCTATGGCCGTTTTAACGGCGAATCGCTCGATCTTTCGCCGGGCAAATTCGGCGTGCATCTGGTGCATGGACCCAACGAAGCGGGCAAGAGCACCTTGCTGCGGGCGATCAAGTCTGTCCTGTTCGGCATCAAGAGCGAGAAGAAGGGGCAGGAATCGCTGGAGCTGAGCTATCGTCATGGGCTCGATGCCTTGCGGATCGGCGCGCTACTGGAGGATCGAGACGGCAAGTCGCTGCACATCATTCGCCGCAAGGGAAACAAGAATTCGCTCCGCGGCGGCGATGACGAGACGCGACTAGACGAAGGCGTGGTCCAAGCCCTCATCGGTCTCGACCTGCGGCAGTTCTCGCAGCAGTTCGGCATTCACTATCAGGAGTTGGTCGATGGCGGACGGGCGATCGCCGCCGGTCAAGGCGACGTCGGCGAGATTCTGTTCGCCGCTGCAGCCGGGCTCGCCAATTTCACGAAGGTGCAACAGACGTTGCGCGAAGAGGCCGAGCAACTGTTCAAGCCGCGGGCCTCTAATCCGCCCATCAATCTGGCGCTTGCCAAGCTGAAGGAAGCTCGTGAGCGAGTCAAATCGTCGCTTCTTCCCGCCGATGACTGGAAGCTACAAAACGCCGCGTATGAAACCGCCTTGCAACAAAAACACGACTTGCAAGAGCAATTGGCGGCGGCCAAGAATGAACTGGATCGAACGGAAGCTTATCTGCGAGCGCAAAGCGACTTGCAGCGGCTGGAACATGTGCAACAAGAGTTGCTCCCGCTTAAAGACGTGCCGCTGCTGTCCACGGAATTTGGACAAATTCGCAGCCAGATAGCGATGTCGCTGGAGAGCGCTAAAGCAGTGTTGCAACTGGCCGAACAGAGCTTGCAGGCGACTCAGGATGCGGTGGCTGGCTTGCCGCCCACTGAACCGCTGCTCACGCAACAAGCGGCCATTCAAGACCTCGTCGCGCAGCAGGGCGCTTGTCGCAAAGCGGACAAGGATCGGGGTTCGCGCGTGGGAGAGAGCAAGCAACTGGCGCGCGAGATCATCGAACTGAAGCGTGACTTGGGTGAGCATCAACAGGTCGTTGCGCCGCCGCGCATTGCTCGCAAGCGATTGGAGCAACTGACCGAGATCCGGACCGGGTTGCGACAGCAATCTGAGACGCTCCGGCAGCAGCTCGCGCATCTGCAAGCGGAAACGCCGACCACATCCGCAGCCGTCGATCCAGTCCATGCATTACCGCCACCTCCCGAACTGCAGCAGCAACTGCGCGCGGCGCAGGCGGAAGCCGCCAATGCCGTCCGCCTGGAAACGCTGGAGCGGGAAATTGCCCGCGACAGCAAATCGCTGCAAGGGGAGCGAAACAAGCTGCAACCCGCCATCGCGCCCGAGTCGCGACTGAGCGAGTTGGCTGTCCCCTCCTTGGAAACGGTCGAGCAACACGAGCAGCAGTTGCAACAATTGCAACAAGCGCGGGAACGGCAACAACAGGCGGTTAACGAACTCGGTAGCAAGTTGGCTGACACGCGCGCCCGCGTGCAGGTCCTTCGTCAATCTCAAGAAGTGCCGTCGCTGGACGATCTTCGGCTGGCAAGGTCTGAGCGCGATGAGCTGTGGCGTGGACTGAAGGGGGAGTTTGCCTCCGGAAGCAACAAACCGCTGGTTGCCGGCGAACAAATGGGCAGGTACGAGCAGGCGGTAACGCGTGCCGATGATCTGGCCGACCGCCTGCGCCGCGATGCCACCCAAGTCGCCGAATTGGCAAATTGCGAAGCCCAGGCACTCGCGATAACGGCTCAAGCACTGCTTGCTCAATCGCAACTTGATCAAACAGTTCCGCAGGTTCTGCAAGCGCAGACTGATTGGCAGCAAGCTTGGGCGAAGGCGAATATTCAGCCGCTTTCGCCGCGGGAAATGCGCGGCTGGCTCACGAGACTCGCCATGCTGCAGCAACAACAGGTTGCACTCGATGACAAGCAGGCCCAGTTGAGCGCCGGCCGCGAGCGCCAACAGCAGGCGATTCAGGCACTGAAAGCGGTGCTCTCCTCGGCTCAACAACCGCTATTATCTGACGAATCTGGGATCGCAGCCTGGTCCGACCATGCTCAGCGCTTGATCACGACTTGGACCGAAGGGTATCAGCGCGCGCGGCAAACAGCGGAAGTTGCTATCGAGCGCACCAGGCAACAGCATCGCCTGCAAGGCGAAATTGATGCGCTCGCCATCAAGGGCCAGTCTTGGGCTGGCGACTGGCAAGAGGCGCTCGAGCCCCTGGGCCTGCCGCCAGACACTGAGCCGATGGTCGTTCAAGCGCTGTTGCAGTTGCTCGACGAGATTCAGCAGAAGGAATTGCAAGAGAAACGGCTGATCGAGCGCATCGAAGCTATCGACAAAGATCAAAAGCTGTTCCACGAACAATTATTGTCCGTCAGTCGCGAATGGTTGGTGGGTGACGACGAAGGCCCGGACGAAGTGCTGCTGCAACGGTTGCAGACTCGGTTTGCAGAAGCCGAACGCCGAGCGGCGCGGCAGCAGGAGTTGCTCGAGCAACTGAAACGTGCCAAGGCACAGCACGAAAGGGCGGTTGTCGAAGCCAAGCAATTGAGCGCGCAGCTCGCTCGACTGTGTCTGGAGGCCGGATGCACGGAACCAGCCGAACTCACTAACGTTGTCGAGCGAGCACAGCTCAAACGACAGTTGGAGGAAGATCTCCGGCAGGTACGGGATCGGCTGCTGGAGCTCGCCGGCTCGACGCCGCTAGACGCCTTTCTCACCGCAGCGCGGCTGGCTTCAAGCGAAACATTGCACAGCGATCAATTACGGCTACAGTCGGAGACGCAGCGAGTGCAGGAAGAGCTGCTGGCCGTGACCGAACAAGCGGGCAAGCTCGCGAGCGAGCGGAGTCGCTGGAACGGCACCGATGACGCGGCCGAAGCAGAGCAGACCGCGCAGTGCCTGCTTACGCAACTACGTGAACAAAGCGAGCAATACATCCGCCTGCGGCTGGCCGCGGCGATGCTGCGGAAGGCGGTGGAAGCTTGGCGGGAGGCGAATCAAGACCCGGTGTTGCAACGCGCGAGCGAGATCTTCTCGCGGCTCACGCTGGGTTCGTTCGCGGGCGTCCGTTCGGACTTGAACGACGATGGCCAATCAATCCTGGTTGGCGTGCGACCGAACAAGGAGTTGGTGCCCGTTGAAGGCTTGAGTTGCGGCACTTGCGACCAGCTTTATCTGGCGATTCGTCTGGCGAGCTTGGAAGTTCAATTGAAGCATCGCGAGCCGCTGCCGCTGATCGTCGATGATTGTCTCATCAACTTTGATGATGATCGCAGCCGAGCGGCGCTCGAGGCATTAGGACAACTATCGCAATCCACGCAGGTGATTGTGCTGACGCATCATGAACGGCTGGTCGAACTCGCGCAGCTCGCGCTTTCCAAAGAAGTGCTATTCGTGCATCGACTGAAGGCGTGACGCGCGGTCAGCTCGACTTATATTGATCCGCGGCCTGCCGGAGCACGGCCGCCAATTGTTTGCGGCAAGCTTCGGGCGAGAGCAATTCCGCTTCGCTGCCGAGGGCGAGCACGCGGGGAATGATCTCCAGTTCGTGGGCGGCTTTTACGGTCAGGATGATACTGCCGTCGGCTTGCGGCTCGACGCGCTGGTCGGGATGCCAAGGGTCTTCCGTCACCCAGCGAGCGCCGCGGGCGGTGATGCGGATTTTGAAGTCGCGTGGTTTGCCGCCCGAGAAGATGCCCGTTCCCTGACCCAAATGTTCTTCGAGATTGAAGTCGGCCGGCGTTTCAAACCACTGGTCGAGCGCCACGGTTTTGAGAAATCGATCCAGCTTCAGATGCCGGATGCGGTCTTCGCCGACGGGAACTTCGTGCGCGGCGGCGAGAATGTAGAGGCTCGAATTGTAAAACACGACGGCGTATGGCTCGATCAACCTCCGCTGCACATCCTTGGCAGGCGGCTGGTACTCAATATCCACCACGCGATGCTCTAAAATCGCTCGGTGCAAAGTCGAGAGCATCCCGTGCTGCTTTTGATACGATTTAGCCGGCATGCCGCGAACGTAGAGGGTCTGACGATAGTCTTGATAGTGCTTGCGAACCGCGGGCGGGAGTTCTTCCTGCAACTTATTCCAAAACGATTCAATCCCTTGCCAGAAAGGCGTGCCAGCGAGGGGATAAAGCAGATCGCGACTCAGCGAGAGCGCGATCAACTCCGTCGCCGAGGCAGTGATCTTTACTGCAGCGCGGGCTCTGGGGCCGAACTTCCACAGCTTGCGGCCGTGTGACTCATGCATATCGACATCGACGCCGGCGGCCTGCAGCGCTTCCAGATCGCGGCGGACACTGCGGATGTGCAAGGATCCCAGCCCCAGATCCTTCACCAGTTCGTCGCGCAATTCTTCGATGGTGCGACCGAAACGATTGAATTCCAAGATCTGCAGCAGTTTGTGCTGGCGAACCAGTTGTTCGTTGCGGGCCATGAGTGCCTTACTCGGATGCGAATACTCAGGATGCTCTAATATCTGGGTGCGCTATTTTAGCGGTTCGAGCTTTTGCAGATCGGTTGGCAATGCGACATCCGCGATCCCGCGGGCGCCGCGACCTTCCGAATCAATGCGTTGCTTAACGATATCGCGAGTGTCTTGCAAGTCGGCCTCCCAGTATTTGTTGCGCTCGGCCACGGTCGCAGGCGGCGAGAGGGGGCGAATCGGACGAAAGCCGACGCTCAGGGCCGGTTCCTCCGTGAACCACCACGGACTCTGCGGAAAGTTGGGATCATTGGTGCGCCAATCATCATCGTTCGATTGTTGGCGTGCGGCGGCGCGGCATTTGTCGGCATCATCGTCCCAGCCGCCGCCTTTTACGACCCGTGGAAAGAGCTTGGTGGGCCACTTGATTGCCGTTACGGCCGTCACGACTTTTCCGGCATTGGCCTTATAACTATCGACTGCATATTCATCCAAAACCCATTCCCCCACATTGCCATGCATATCATACAGGCCCCAGAGATTGGGTTTCTTTTGGGCGACCTGATGCGTCGTTTCGCCGCCATTCTCGAAATACCAGGCGTATTCACGCAGTTGCTTGGGATCGTCGCCAAAATGGAAAGCAGTATTAGCCCCGGCGCGGCAGGCATACTCCCATTCGGCTTCACTGGGAAGTCGCAGGAATTGATTCGAGATTCCACTCAGCCATTTTGTATATTGCTTGGCCGCAAATTGGCTCATGGTGACCGCGGGCTGTTGTGGATCAGCGCCTTGCTTAAACGTGAAGGTTGGCTCATATAAGTTCGAGGGAGCGGTCACAACCATTTCATGCTTGGGATCAGCCGGCTTGCGGATTTCATTCGCATACAATTTCTTTAACTGGTCGTGCATAGTCATGTAATGCTTGTACTCAGCCCAGGTAATCTCATGCTCGGCCATCCAAAAGGGTTCGATGGTCACTTCAAACTGCGGTCCCTCGTCCGGTTGACGCCCTTTTTCCGACTCCGGGCTGCCAATCTTCACTTTGCCGCCAGGAATAGGCTGCATTCGGTA
>JAYTUF010000213.1:0-2432 GCA_043744755.1 Anatilimnocola sp. | reverse complement strand
CGCGCCGACGCCAAAGCCACCCGCCGCGCCCGCCACCGCCTCCTGGAACGCAAGCCCTCGGAACGAACCTAACCTGATGGCGGTGATGGGCGCTTACGGCGGTACGGGTGGCTTCGTCGCCCGAGACAGCTTGCTCGACGGCTTCCATCCAATGACCTGCGGCGGCAAATTGCCAACTGCCGAAGAGACCCAACAGCATCAGGGAACTGAGAATTCGCGACATGATATTCCTCCGGAAGAGTCGTCTTTCGCTCCGCGACTGTATGCCGTTCACGGAGCGAAAGGCGACAAGGCGGCAGCTTCACTTCTCTTCGACGGATTCTAGCTGCGGAATCCGAAAGTGGGGGTAACGCCTTTGTAACGACCCACTTTTCAAGCGAATGCATGAGTTTTGTCTGCATTCTTGTTAGACTGCAGCCATCTGGGTGCGATTCCGCTGGTCGTTTTTTCATTGATGAAGAAAAGGAATATCCTGTGCCCGCTTTTTCTCGTTGGCCATTGGGAATGTTGATGCTGGCGCTGTGCTACTGCGCGACTGGCTGCAAAGAGGCCAGCATGCATAAGCTGGAAAGTAAAGAGAAGACGAAAGAGCAAAAGATGAAGGACTATAAGAATCGCAAGATTCTGAAGCCTTCGAAGCCACCGGCGGCCCCCAATCCGAATCTCAAACGCCGCCCGGCTTTGATCGGCGACAATGCCAGTGATCTGGAACGGTCGTTTCAGGCCAGCCGGGCTGTCGCGCTCACCACCGGCAAGCCGGAAGAAGTCGCGCTGCGGCGAATCACTGCAGCCGTGCAAGCCGCGCTCGAGGTGGGGCCGACGCTCGTCGTCTGGATCATCGACCGCACTCCCAGCGCCAGCAAGCTCGTCACCGATGGCACACTTGCCGCGCGGGCCATGTACGATTCGCCCGAGATCCGCGCGGCCAGCCTTGGCTCGGATCAGAACCTGCTTTCAGCCGTTGTGATGTATGACGAGCAAGTCGAATTCACGCTCGATCCGCCCGTCGCCGATTGGCAGAAGGCGCGGGCCGCTCTGGACAACGTGCAAATCTCGCCCGGCGGCAAGGAACTGACTTTCACTGCCATCAAAGGGGCCGTTGAAAAATACCTGCCGTTGCGAACGCAGAACCGGCGCGAGATCGTCATTGTGCTCTTCACCGACGAAGCGGGCAACGATGCCGATCAGGTTGATTCCGTGGTTGACCTAGTGAAGAAGAATGCGATTCCCGTCTATGTCGTCGGCTCGCCGGCACCCTGGGGACAGACCAATCCCTATCTGGCAGCCGGTGAGAAAAGCAAGGGTCCTGACGATGACACCTTCCCCACGCATGGCCCCGAAACGCTGCAGCCGGAGCGGATCGACGTGCAGATGTGGGGGAACCAATACGGGCAGCGCGAAGATTTCAGCCTGATCGATTCGGGCTTTGGGCCTTACGCGCTGGAACGCCTCTGCCGCATCAGTGGCGGCGAGTTCTTCCCCGTCCGGCCCGCCGTGGGCAGCACCTATCAGTATCACAGCACCACGATTGGTCACAAGTTCTGGCCCACCGGCAGCGAACTGCGATTTGATCCAAAGATGACCCCCAAATATGCGCCCGAATATGTCTCGCAAAAAGATTACGACCAGTTGCTCTCGTCGAACAAAGCCCGGCAGGCGCTCGTCGACGCCGCGAAATTGCCGAGCATCAACATTGTTGCCTTTCCCGAGCAGATCTTTGAAAAGAAGAACGAAGCGCAGATGGCCCGGCAACTCAATTCCGCCCAGCAGTTCGCCGCCCGGCATTCACCCCCCGTCGATCGCTTGTATGAAGTGCTGAGCCCCGGCGAAGGGGACCGCGAGAAGCTGACGCTCCCGCGGTTGCAGGCCGAATTCGATCTGGCCATCGGTCGCACGCTGGCGGCCAAGGTTCGCCTGGATGGTTACAACGCGATGCTCGCCGCCCTCAAGCGGGGCAAGAACTTCACGAACGAGAGCAGCCGGCAGTGGCACCTGGAACAAGCGACCACCATCGAGACGGGCAGCACGATTCAGAAAATGTCCGAGAAGGCCATCATGTACTTGCAGCGCGTAGTGAAGGATCACCCCGGCACCCCCTGGGTAAAGCTCGCCGAGCACGAGCTGAAGATTCCGCTGGGCTGGGAATGGCGGGAATCTTGAAGTGCGGGAATGACAGGTTGCGGCTCGGTGTCAGTGTTTGGCGCAGTCTAACACTTCGGAGCAGCGAAGTCGCTTTCCCACGGCGATTGTTCCCAATGGCAAGCCAACTCACGCATCGGCAGCGTTATTGCTGTCGCGAAAACAGAGCCACCTTGGCCGCTTTCCGGCTTGCCTTGTCAACAACAGTCAGTACCATTGAATGGGTGGGCCAAACATTTCTAAATTGTGGCCCGCACCCTTTAGAGAGCTGGGAAGTTGAGCACTCTAAGATG
>JAYTUF010000212.1:0-9444 GCA_043744755.1 Anatilimnocola sp. | reverse complement strand
TTCAGCCGGCCTTTGCTGACAACAAGACCGGCTGAAGCCGGGACTCCAACGCCTCGTCGAGCAAGACCTACTTCTTCTCCACAGCCTTCTCTTCCCGTGTTAGCAGGGTGCCCACGACCCACCAGCCTTCTTCTTCCGATTGAGCGAACAGCCCGGTGGGGCCGAGGTACTTCACAATCGATTCGAAGGGGGGCAGTTTGCTGCCATCGATGGCGTTCTCGCGGACCCCGTCATCCGGCGTGGGATCGAGAATGGCATTCAGCAGCCGGGCGAACATCGTTTCGGCTTGCGGCAGCTTGTTCAGCTTCAGCATTTCGTAAGTGGCTCGGTACGATTCCTCGGTCTTGGCAAAGTAGCGGAAGCTGTCGGTCCCTTGACCAAGCCGATCCAAAGCGACTTTGACGCGCTGATAATCCTTGACCGCCGTCAAACTCGCCGCTCCCACTTTTGCGTTGAGGATCAGTTCCTTCACGTAATCAACATGCGTGCCGACAACCAGGTGTCCTTGGAACACGGTGACTGCCATGTTCGGCAGCTTGCGTTCTTCTTCGTCTTTTTTGGGCGCGTCGGCGGCAACGAATTCGGTCCCTTCAATTGAGAGCATGGGTCCGTCGGCACTTGCCGTCTGTTCGTTCTCAATTTCCCAGATCGTATGCCCTTCAAACTCGATGCGGGTAGCGGTCGGATCGCCCTTGAAGAACTTGGCGAGCGTCGCGGCGACGGTCTTGGCGTCGGTCACTTCAATCGTCACGAGCATCCGCTCGCTCCGTTCGTCCACGGGCTGGAGTACGTCCGAGAGAATCGAAACTCGCTCGCCCAAGTGATCGATTAAGCCCTTATAGATATCGATTTTCGGTCCATGAGCATCGTCCCGCAGGCTATTCCACATGTCGTCGAACACGCCCGGTTCGCCGGCAATGTCATCCACCAAGGATTTGGAGTATTTGAACGCGTTCTGCGTCTTCCAGTTGAAGGTCAGATAAGTTCCTAAACCCTGCATGGTCCACTTTTGTGGCTCCAACTGCTTGGTGGTATTCGGAAAGTTCAACATCCGCGCGGCGAAGTTATACTTATCCTTGCGCTTATCGCCGGCCAATCGTTTGACGGCTGGTGCGTAGACATAAGTGCGATGCAGCACTTCGTCATTGGGCGTATCGAGGAACACATAGCCGCCGATGCCTTGAATGGCGCCGAAGCCTTGGGCTTGCAGAATCTTGAGCATGTCGGCCCCCTTCTTCGGTTCCCGCCGGTTGGCGGCGCGGGAGGCTTCCAGATAACCAAAAGGCTCGACGAACCAGCGGACGTGAACCTTCAGGCCGTCCTTCTCCGCCACTTCCAAATTGCGTTTCATCGAGAACTGAAACGCCTCGATGCTGGCCAGGCTGTCCTTAGTATCCTTGGCACCGATGCGGCGAGCCATGCCTTGGGCGACGGGATACCAGTCGGTCGCGACTAGGAAATTGTCTTTGATGAAGTAGTAATCCTTCTCAACCCGCGGCACGCCGGGACGAGCTTTCTGCACATATTCTACGCCGTTCAAGCCGGCCATGATTTGCACCTCGCGGCGGACAGCCCCTTCCAGCTTTTGCTGCGCGTCAATCTTCTTGAGCAGTGTTTTGGCTTCATCAACCTTGCCAGTGATATCAATCAGCACGGCCAGGGCGAACGAGTTCTTGTCTTTGGGATCGGGCTGAATGCGGGCGATGACGGCTTCGCCGCCGTAGACCCCTTCCATGTCGTCCCAGGTGATGCCCATCGCGTTATTGGCGTCGTGCATCTTCTTGCTGATCTGCTTTTTCAGATCCTCAATGAAGGGCTGCATCAGCGGGTCTTGGCTGAGACCGCCGAGCTGCGTCGCTTGGAATTTGCGGCGGGTTTCGTCCACGTCGGGCGTCGAGATGAACAACTTGGTGGTGGCCGGCAGAATGGTTTCGGCCGGCTGAATGGCGGACGTCAGCCGCGGGACCGAGCACAACGCGACCAGGGCAATCAAACCGGGCAACAAGGCGATACGCGCCACTAGAAAACTCCTTCGCAAGAGACCCTCGGGGGGAAGAGGGAACCGGATGCTGGCATTCATCGAAGGACGACACAGCAACCTGGCAGGCTTGTTCTGTATCGGCGGAACAAGCTGGCAAAACGACGCCATCCTGCCCCCGTCCTTTATTGCGAAGCAACGTCAAAACTTCGCAGCTGCATCATAGCGAAACCCTGCCGCCTGGCAAAGCTGGTTAAGATGTAGGATGGGCACTCTTCGTAGCCACACTCGCCAGAGCGTGGGAAGTGAAATTACCGCGAAATCCCACGGTCTGGCGACCGTGGCTACCTAAATAAGTGGCATTGGGCGAAGAGCAGCCATCTTACGAGACCAACTCCACAATCATCGCTACTGCATTGCCGCCCCCAAGACAGAGGGCTGCCAGACCACGCCGCCCGCCCCGCTGCTGCAGCGCATGCAACAAAGTGACCAGCACCCGCGCGCCACTACAGCCGATGGGATGGCCCAAGGCAATCGCGCCGCCGCGGATATTCGTCTTGTCGTGAGACAATTTGAGCTCCTTCATACAGGCCAAACACTGCGAAGCGAACGCTTCGTTCAGTTCAACCAGGTCGATTTCCGCCAAAGAAAGCTGGGCTTTTTGCAGCACGCTGCGGATGGCCGCAATCGGAGCGAGAAACAAGTCCTTGGGCGCCAAACCGCTGGTGGCGGAGGCGACAATCCGGGCTGTTAGTGGAGAGTTCGACTTGTTGGCGATGGATTCGCTAACCACAACCACCGCAGCCGCGCCATCACTAATTTGGGAGGCATTCCCGGCGGTCGCTGTGCCTTCACTTCCGAACGCTGGGCGCAACTTAGCCAGATCAGCAAAGGTCAGGCCGGGGCGGGGACCTTCGTCACGATCGACTAGCAGCTCGCTCTTGCCGGCTTTGACGAAGATGGGAACCAGTTCGGCGCGAAACAGGCCCGCTTCTTGGGCTTGAACGGCCCGCTGTTGACTGGCGAGGGCGAAGGCGTCTTGCTCCGCTCGCGAGACGGACGAACCTGCGGCGGTATCATCGGCCAGGCAACCCATCGCCCGTTGTTCCATCGCACACCACAGGCCATCCTGCACCATGGCGTCGAGCGAAGTTTGCGGGCCAAACTTCCAGCCGCTCCGCACGCCGGGCAGCAAATGCGGCGCGAGGCTCATGCTCTCCATGCCGCCGGCAATAATCGCCTGGGAATCGCCGGCGCGAATCGCCTGGTCGGCGAGCATCACCGCTTTCAAGCCGCTGCCGCAAACTTTGTTGATCGTCACGGCGGGAATACTCGCGGGTAGACCGGCCGCGAGTGCTGCTTGCCGCGCGGGGGCCTGTCCCACGCCGGCTTGCAGGACGTTGCCGAGAATCACTTCATCGATTTGATCCACCGCGAGTCCGCTGTCGGCGAGGGCCGCGCGAATCGCGACGGTGGCCAATTGAGGTGCGGGAAGCGAGGATAGGTGCCCGAGCAGTTTCCCAATCGGCGTGCGGCGGGCGGCGATGATATAGGAAGATGTCATGCGGTGACTCCTGTTGGTTGGCTCCTTGTTATATTGTACGGGCTTTCTTTCCTGTGTCGGGCAAGTCAGAAACTTGCCTCACGAAGTTACCAACGGGCCTTACCATGAAATTCGCCATCTGCAACGAGACCTTTCTGGACTGGCCCTTTAAAAAGGCCTTCGCCTTCGCCCGCGACGTGGGTTACACCGGCATCGAGATCGCCCCTTTCACCATTGCCACGAATGTGTTCGACATTTCGCCCGCCCGTCGCGCTGAAGTGAAGCAACAGGCTGAAGATGCGGAGCTAAGCGTCATTGGTCTGCATTGGCTACTGGCGAAGACGACCGGCTATTACCTCACTACGCCCGATGACGCCGTCCGCCATAAGACCAGCGACTACTTCGCCGAACTCGCCCGGCTGTGCCGCGATCTGGGTGGCCACTTAATGGTGCTCGGCTCGCCCATGCAGCGCAACTTGCTCCCTGGCGTGACGCATGATCAGGCCCTGGAGTTGGCCGCCGACTGTTTGCGCCGCGCGATGCCGGTGATTGAAGACTGCGGCGTGACCCTGGCGGTCGAACCCTTGGGGCCGCAGGAAGGGAACTTTCTGAACACGGCCGCGCTGGGCGTGGAACTGATCGAACGGATCGGCTCGCCCAACTGCCGGCTGCATCTCGATTGCAAAGCCATGTCGAGCGAAAGCAAATCGATTCCCGAGCTGCTTCGTGAAAACCGCCAACTCTTGGCCCACTTCCATGCCAACGACCCCAACCGTCGCGGTCCGGGGATGGGCGAGCTCGACTTCCTGCCGATCTTTCAAACCCTCGCGGAAATCGATTATCGCGGCTGGGTCAGCGTTGAGGTTTTTGACTATGAACCGGGGGTGGAAGTCCTCGCCCGCGAGAGCATTGAGTACATGCAAGGCTGCCTCGCCGAAATGTAGCCCGCGGCGTGAGCAAGGGAGAGCCGCAAATAGTCCCACGATCTTGCTCCGGGCTTTACTTGCGGCACCCTTTTCGTGCGACGTCCACTCGCTGCACTCCCTTGCTTACGCGACGGGCTACCTAAGACTTTCGCACGGCAAGTTAGCAACTTGCCCCACAGGCGGTGTTGACAATCGGCTGCGGCGTGGCAAGATTAGAAGCAGTCCGCAGCAAGCATCGCAGGCCCCCATCGTCTAGAGGCCTAGGACCCCGGGTTCTCAGTCCGGTAACACGGGTTCGACTCCCGTTGGGGGTATTTTTGAAAGAGCTATCGCAATTCGTTGCGATGGCTTTTTTTGTGTCTGGAGCTTGTCCTTGCAGCGGGCTGGCTCCCGTTACAATGCGTCCTTCTGACTTTTCCTCTTCAGGGAGTTCCGACCATGCGTCGCATCATCGTGATATTTAGTCTGCTCCTCAGCGGCCTGTTGTGCCTGGTTCAATCGACGGCTGCTCAAAAAGCTGACAAGAAACCCGCCGAGGCCAAACCGCTGAAAGTTTTGCTCGTCACCGGTGGCTGCTGCCATGACTACGACCGGCAGAAGTTGATCCTGAGCGAAGGGATCGGTGCGCGCGCGCGAGTCGAGTTCACCATCGTCCAAGAAGGAGGCAAGAGCACCAACCATAAGATTTCGATCTATGAGAAAGAAGGTTGGGCCGATGCCTACGATGCGGTGATTCACAACGAGTGTTTTTCCGATGTGAAGGAGCCGGCGTTCACGGAGCGGATCCTCAAGCCGCATCGCGAGGGCAAACCGGCCATCGTCATTCACTGCGCAATGCACTGCTACCGCGACAAGACCGACGAGTGGTTCAAGTTCATCGGCGTGACGTCGCACAAGCATGGCGAGCATTTTGCCTTTGAAGCTGTCAATCTCAAACCAGAAAATCCGATCATGCAAGGCTTCGGCGAGAAATGGAAGACGCCGCAGGGCGAGCTGTATCACATCGCCAAGGTCTGGGAAACCTGCACGCCGCTGGCCCACGCCCATAGCCCCGAAACGAAAAGCGACCACGTCTGCATCTGGACGAACACCTACGGCAAAGGCCGGGTTTTCGGGACCACGGTCGGCCATTACAGCACCGAAATGCAAGACCCGATCTTCCTCAACTACATCAGCCGCGGTCTTCTCTGGTCGTGCGACAAGTTGAATGACGACTATCTGGTCAAGCCCGATGAGAAGTTCAAGTTCAGCTTCGAAAGCAAACCCGGCGATCCGCAGCCAACGCCTGCGAAGAAGCCGTAGAACTCATGGCCTCGCGCAGCGAGGTATGCCTCCCTCTCCTCGGTACTCCGGAGAGAGGGTCGGGGTGAGGGGCTGATGCGGGATCGACGTCGCCTTGCAATTCAGCCCCTCACCCTAGCCCTCTCCCTGTTGACCCGCGGGGTACCGCAAGTACAAGGGCGAGGGAACTACTCCTCGCTTCGCGAGAATCAACCAAGCCCGAATCCCGCCCCCTGACTCCCCGACCCGTGCCCAAAACCATTCTCACCACTGACATCCGCGGCCAGTTCATCCTGCTGGGAACGGGCACGAGCGTTGGCGTGCCATCGCTCGGATGCGGCTGTGAAGTTTGCACCAGCAGCGACCCGCGCGACAAGCGAACGCGGGCCAGTGCGCTGATTGGGCTGCCGGAAGGGAACTTGCTGATCGATACGGGGCCTGATCTGCGGATGCAGTTGTTGCGAGAGCAGGTCGGCATTGTCCATGCCGTGATCTATACGCACGAACACGCCGACCATTTGTTCGGCCTCGATGATCTGCGGCTGTTTCCGTTCTATCTCGGTCACGCGATTCCGCTGTATTGTGAGGAACTTGTCGAAAGGCGAATTCGGCGCACCTTTGACTATGCGTTTGGCGAAGAGCCACTGACACACAGGGGCGCCGCGCCACAGCTTTCGATCAGGCCCCTCGATCTCTCGCCGTTGCAAGTTCTGGGCGGCGAAGTCCTGCCGTTGCGGTTGCAACATGGGCCGCGGTTTGAAGTGCTGGGCTTTCGCATCGGCAACATTGCTTACTGCACCGACACCAACCACATTCCGGGCGACACGATGGCCCAGATGCGAGACCTCGATGTGCTGATCCTCGACGCTCTCCGCTGGCGGCCGCACGTCACTCATTTCTGCGTCGAAGAAGCCATTGCCATTGCCGAGCAACTTAAACCCAAGCGAACCATCTTCACGCACATTTGCCACGAACTGGGTCACGCGGAAACGAACGCGCGTTTGCCGCCGGGCATGGAGTTGGGCTATGACGGCCTGCGCTTTCCGTTGACCTAATCTTGTATCTCCCCCTCCGCCATTCGCTTAGGTATGATATTCATCTCCCCAAACAATCCCCAACCCACCCAATTCCTTTGCCAATGCTTTACAACCGCAAACGCCGCCTGAAACTCGATGAATCCGAGCGGCAACAGATGCGCGCGGCCTGCCAGTTCAACGCCCGCCTGATGGACGAAATCCGCGCATTTCTCAAGCCCGGCGTCACCACCAATGACATCGACAGGCTGATCAGCGCCTACACGCTCGATCATGGCCACAAGTGCGCCACGCTGGGTTACGCTGGCCAACACGGGCCTTATCCCAAAAGCTGCTGCACCAGTATCAACGACGTGATCTGTCACGGCATTCCGTCGGACTATGCCTTGCGGCCCGGCGACATCATCAATGTCGATATGACCTCGATCGTCGATGGCTGGCATGGCGACTCGTCCGAGACTTTTCTCGTCGAGCCGGTCAGCGATCTCGCCCGCAAAGTGACCCAGTGTGCGTTCGATTGCCTGTGGGCGGCCATCGACAACATCAAGCCCGGCAGCCGCGTTTCCGAAATCGGCGAAGCCATCTGCCGCCACGCTCGGAAGCAGACTTTTTCCGTCGTTCAAGAATATGTCGGCCACGGCGTCGGACGGCAGTTTCATCAGCCGCCCACGATTCCGCACGACCCTACTTCCTCACCCGAAGCCCGCCGTCAACGGCTTGAGCCTGGCGTCTGCTTCACCATCGAGCCGATGATCAACACCGGCACCCGCGACACCCTCCTCAGCAAGCGCGACGGTTGGACCGTCCGCACCAAAGACGGCGGCCTCAGCGCCCAATTCGAACATACGATCCTGATGACCGAATCCGGCCCCGAACCCATGACCGTGCCGCCGAACGGACCAAAGAAGGGGCATAAGTTTTAAGCGACGTAGCTCGCAGCCATGCTGCGAGCGAGTGTTGCAGACCTGATCGGTAAATAACCTGTGCCGAGCGGCGGCCGGTTTAATTTTGTCCAGCTCGCTTGACTCGCCCGCAGCACGGCTGCAGGCTACGTCGCCTGCCACGACTAAATCAGCCCTTTCAAAAACTGCGCCGCCTGTTCTTCTTCGCCGCTCACCCAACTGAACGTGCCGCCGGTCAGACACTCAATCATCAATTGAATCACCTTCTTGTTTTCGGTCGCGATGAACTTGAGTTGATTTTCGCGGCCACTCTTGCGCATCTTTTGCACATACAACAGCGCCACATCGTCCGCGTCGCTGTTGTGCCGCTTGAGCAGGCGTTCGAAGATTCCTTGCAAACGGCTGGGGTTCACGCCCATCTCGACCATTGCCTGGGCCAGGCCGTCTTCGTCCATGTTGGCTGTCAAACCGAAGCTCCCCCAGCGAAAGCGGTTGACGACGAATTCGGGATCGAACTGCCGGTACGTGTCAAAACTATGGGCAACCTTGAAGCCGACTTTGACGTTGCTGAACGCAAAGCGATAGTCCAGCCAGCCGACGGGGTCGAACGTGAACGCATGGTTGTAATGCTTGATGCCCGGCGGCCAATTCAAGCTCGGCGAGCCATACGAATAAACTTCGCGGCCTTGAATGGCCGACTTTCCATCAACCAAAGCGACGGCCGTCAGTGCGTTGCTGGTGATCAGGTTCCCCTGGCTGTGGGCGAAGATCGGGGCCTTCTTCCAGGCCGGATCGCGGAGCACATCGAACATCACGCTCGTCGCTTTATTGTTGGTGAGGCCCGACGAGACATAGGCCGCCTTCGAGATCATCGGCTGGACCGCTTTCACCAGCATGAATTCCGCTTGCACCAATGTATCCCACTGGTCGAAGTCCGACGATTGCCCATGCGTGACGAGCGAAAACTTCAGCTTGTCGCGCAGGCACTGCCAGAGATCTTTGAAGGCACCGCCCGACTGGTTAAAGAGGCCCAGCACGGGACAACACTGGAGCGTCGAGAGGCCATCGGCGCTGACCCTGTGGTTCTCCGGACTGTTGGCCATGCCGTTGACGAAAATGACTTTTCGCTGATGATCGAACCAATCTTTTTTCCCTAACTCCTCCGACTCATACAAATTCAAATCGCCATCGTGCGCGGGTTCGACACCGGGAATTTTGATTGCGAGAGCACACATGCTTGGCGGTCCTGAGCAGGGAAAGACGAACCGGGGCTTGCAGCGCCCCCACCGCTCGCGATTTTCGCAGCCAGGGCACATGTCAGCTAGATGGCGATTTCGCAATTTTCTGCCCTACACTGGCCATCGACGGCTCGGCAGTATACCGTTGATAGTTGCCGTTGCCGCTCCGGCGGACGACTCTTAGAGCCGACTCTCCCACAAAGACTTCGCTATGAAACGTGCAGGCTTTACACTCGTTGAATTGCTCGTGGTCATCGCCATTATCGGCGTGTTGGTGGCTTTGTTGCTGCCGGCAGTGCAGGCGGCGCGCGAAGCCGCCCGGCGGATGCAATGCCAGAACAATCTAAAGCAGATTGGCCTGGGAATGCACAACTATCACGATACGCACCTCCGCTTGCCGCCGGGACAGTGGAACAATTTCTATTCGAACGACAGGCCCTGGATTCGCGGCTGCTGGGTTCAGCCATTGCTCCCCTTCATCGAGCAGAAAAACCTGTACGAACTTTACGATTCTACCCGTCCCTCGAATGGCGATTGGGCTC
>JAYTUF010000211.1:0-9449 GCA_043744755.1 Anatilimnocola sp. | reverse complement strand
CGTGTTATCGCTATCGCGAAAACACAGCCACGCATTCCACAAAACACGTTCACCCCACCGCTAGAGGCAAGTCGGTTTTGCCGGAAAGCGGATACCCTCCACGGTTGCCTGGCCTATTCGACTCGGCGGCAGGCGGCAAACTTTTTTCGCGAAATCTTCCAATCGTGGACCTAACGTGTCCACCTCCGCGCATCTAATCTTATTGGGACTTGTTCATTGACAATTGGGGAGATTTGCGAGCGCGGTAGACTGGCGACCACCCGAGCGAGTTGTTATCGCGCGGCGGGGGTTGGGGGCAAATCGTTATCGGGCGAAGGGTGGCGGGAGTGCCGTTAACACGGATGAGAATTGGTCACCCAGTCGAGTCGATACGATCAGAGGCCCCCTGCATTAGTTGTTATCATTGTGGTGAACAAGTCGTTATTATGTTATCATAAATGTATTCATAAGTGACTGATGGTGAACGACTTCCGGCAACGGCAGGACGCTCGAAAATGGAAGTGCAAATCGTTATCAAGCGGGCCTGGAAACGGAATCCGGCGGGGCGATGATCGTGAACGGGTCTGCTGGTTCCGACGCCATTCGTGATGGTTTCAAAGTGGTTGGGGAAAGTGTTATCAGGAACTGAATAGCCTTGCGCGGCCGGCTGTGTTAAGGTCGAGATGTCCGAGCTCGCGATTTTTACCTAATGTTGGCAGTGCCATCCATGCGAACTTCATCATTCATTTCCGTCGTCGTCCTGCTCGGGGTTGCCTTGAGCTTGGCCGCGTCGGCTGCTCCGTTCGTCCCCGCGCGGGATCCGCAAGTCGTGGCGTTTTCGCCGAGCGGGACGGTGGTGGCGACGGGCTGCTCGGGGATGTCGGATGGGGGGTTTCCGCCGCGGCCGCATCCGGATGTGAGGAAGTGTGCGGTGGTGGCGATTTGGGATGTCGGAACGGGCAAGCGTCTCGCGCGGATGGAGACCTTCGGCGACTTGACGCAGCTGGCCTTCTCGCCCGATGGCACGATGCTCGCCGCGGCCCGCCTGTTTGCGACGGCTGATGGCGTGCCCATGCACGAAGTGCGGTTATGGGACGCGACCACGGGCCGGGTGGTGAAGGTGCTCGATCGTTGCCATGCGTTTGCGTTCTCGCCCACCGGTGAGCAGTTGGCCGTCGTCAGCCGGAGCAAGTGCGTGGTCTATGACCGGAACGACTGGGCCAAGGAACATCTGATCAAGCCGCTGGGGGGCTGCGTGAGTGTCAGTTTTTTGCTCGATGGCGGTTCGCTGCTCGGTGTATGTCGAGAACAAGCTGAAGGGGAACCTGATAAATACGTCATCAAGAAATGCGACGTTGCGACCGCCAAGGTCACGCAGCAATCGCAGCCGCTGCCGCAAGGCTTTTATCGCGTGGTCGTCGCGCCCGACACCGTGCAGCTGGCCACTGGTCACGACGGCGGCAATGTGCTGCTTTGGGACGCGGCGAATCTCACGCCGCAAACGCGCTTGCAAACGGGCGTGAAGGGCATCGCTCAGCCGTTCTTCTCGCCGGATGGCAAGTTCATCGGCGCGGGCTGTCAGGACAATGGCGACGTGGTGATCTGGAAGCTGGCCAGCGGCGAAGAAGCGGGCCGGTTCACGTTCGAGAAGGGGACCTTCCGCACCTACTTCACCCGCGCCGCCGACGAGACCTTCCGGCCGGAGAAAGATCCGCAGCGGTTCAGCTTCAACCCCGAGAGTACCGCGTTCTTTGTCGGCAGCTATGGCGGCATTATCCGGCAACTCGAAGGTGGGCGGGAGCTGATGCGGTTCGGGGATTAAGCGTCACCGTGAACAGTTGTTTGGTTGCCCTGGGTCCAAAGGAGTCATTCTGCTACTCTGCGTCCCCTCGTGGCCGAATCCGCCACATCAATAGTTCAGCACCTGGTTCTTAGCCCCCACACGCCCCCATGCCTCGTCGCGCGCTCATCTCGCCGCCGTTTGCTGCCCATTTTCACTTGCTGGGCCAGGTGGACTACGAAGATTGCCTGACCGCGCAGAAGCGATTGGCCTACGACGCGGTCACGCGTGGCGATGGCCGGCTGGTCGTGCTGCTCTGCGAGCATCCGGGCCTGATTACGATTGGCCGGCGCGGTTCGCGCGATCAATTGCAACTCACGGGCGCGGAGCTGGCCGAGCGGGCGCTCACGGTGCGGTATGTCGCCCGCGGTGGTGGTTGCTTGCTGCACGCGCCGGGGCAACTCGCTATCTATGTCGTCACGCAACTCGCCTGGCATGACTGGACGGTGGGCCAGTTCTTGCGGCGGTTTCAAAAGGGACTGAGCGGGGCATTAGCAGAATTGGGAGTGCCGACGACTTCGCTGCCGGGTCGCTTCGGCCTGTGGGGCCAGACTGGCTTGCTCGCGGCGCTCGGGGTGGCCGTGAAATATGGCGTCACTTCGCACGGCGCGTTCCTCAACGTCAATCCCGACATGCGGAGCATTCAGCGGATTGAAACGCTTCCGGCGGCGGAGTTCGCCGAACTGGGTTTGAAGCATGATAAGCTGCCGCCGCGGGCGATTCACGCTTCTCTCCTGTCCGAAACGTCGCCGCCGGTTAAAATGACCAGCGTGCGGGCCGCCGTGGTGCAGCATTTGGCTGTCGCGTTTGGCTGCGAACAACATCAACTGCACACTGGCCATCCGCTGCTGCCCGAGCTTTCAGGATCTACACATCGTGAATCTGCTGCGTGAACTCCCCCTCTATCGCGAGCCCACCAGCGATTGCCAGTCGGCTGATGCTGCGATGGCGGATGCCGTTGATACCCGCCGATTGCCGCGGTGGCTGAAGCGGGAAGTCCCTAAGGGAAACTTCAATCACCAGACGCAATCGCTGCTGGAGGAACTGAAGCTGGAGACCGTCTGCGAGAACGCCAAGTGCCCCAACCGCATGGAGTGTTATTCGCAGAAGACGGCCACGTTCATGATCCTGGGCAATGTTTGCACCCGGCCTTGCGGCTTTTGCGCCGTTGCGCGGGGGCGGACGCAGGAAGTCGAAAGCGATGAACCGGCACGCTTGGCCGAAGCCTCCTTGCGCCTCGGCTTGAAGCACGTGGTGATTACATCCGTCACGCGCGACGATCTGGCCGATGGCGGCGCGGAACACTTCTATCAATGCGTACTCGCCGTGCGTGGGAAAACGGGCGCTGCGGTGGAAGTGCTGACGCCGGACTTCATTGGCAACGAAGCGGCCATCGCCCGTGTGGTTGCCGCTCGGCCCGAAGTCTTCAATCACAATACGGAAACGGTGCCACGGCTGTATCGCAAGGTGCGGGGGCCGAAGTCCGATTACCGCTGGACGTTGCACTTGCTGCGGCGGATTAAAGAGTTGGATTCATCGATCAAAACCAAGAGCGGCCTGATGCTGGGACTCGGTGAAACGACCGAAGAAGTCTTTGAAGTCCTCGCCGATCTGCGCAGCGTCCACTGCGACTTGCTCACGCTCGGGCAGTATCTAATGCCCAGCGCGACGGCCGCCGATCATTACCTGCCCGTGATTCGCTACGTGCCGCCGGAAGAGTTTGACTTTCTGGGCCGGGCCGCGCGGCAGATGGGTTTCGCCGAAGTGGCCAGCGGGCCGTTTGTCCGCAGCAGTTATCACGCCCGGGACTTGGCGGCCGCTATCGCATGAGCAGCAATTCAACGAAAATGGCTGCCAAAAAGAAGCCGAAGATGAACGACTATCCGTGGTACAGCCCACGGTTCTGGCATGCCTTGCGCATGACGGATTGGTTCAAAATGCTGGCGCGACATCGGTTCGGCGTCCATCCCTTCCGCCTGCCGATGGCGGCGATCATCACCAGCCTGACGCCCGGCAACTCCGCCGCCGCGCTGCTGCAGGAAATCTGGTTTGGCCGGTACATCAGCCGCACGCGAATCGAAACTCCGCCGGTCTTTATCGTCGGCCATTGGCGGAGCGGCACCACGCTGCTGCACGAGCTGCTGCATCTCGATTCGCGCTTCGCCACGCCCAACACCTATCAATGCATGGCCCCGCATCACACGCTGGTCACGGAATGGCTAGTGGGGAAATACATGGGCTGGCTGATTCCCAAGCAACGGCCCATGGACAACATGGCCGCCGGTTTTCAACGGCCGCAGGAGGATGAATTCGCGATCCTCGCGCTCGGCGCTCCGACGCCTTATGCGCGAATGGCCTTTCCAAATGATGCGCCCGATTATTCCGATTTGCTAAATTTGGACGAAACATCGCCGGCCGATCTCGCGCGGTTTCAAGCCGCGCTCACCTGGTTCATGAAGCTGATCACGTTGCAGACGAAGCAGAAGCAGTTGCTGCTCAAGTCGCCGCCGCACACGGGCAGGATCGGCCATTTCGCCCGTTGGTTTCCCGGCGCGAAATTCATTCATATTGCCCGCAACCCGTTCGCGCTCTTTCCTTCCACCACGCGGCTGTGGGAATCGCTCGACGATGTGCAGGGGCTGCAAGTTGCCCGTCACACGCACGACCGCGAGTATGTGTTTGATTGCTTCGAGCGGATGTATCGCGGGTATGAGAAGCAGCGGAACGAGATACCCGCCGGTGATTTGTATGAACTGAAATACGAAGACCTAGTGAAAGATCCCGTTGGTCAGTGTGAGCGAATCTATCAGCAATTGCAGCTTGGCAACTTTGATCCGGTCCGCGATAAGATCGCGGCTTACATGCAGTCGCAAAAGGATTACCAGACCAACAAGCATCAAATGGATGCCGAAACGGAAGCAGAAATCCGCCGCCGCTGGGCAGGATATTTTCAGCGGTTTGGATATGAGTAAAAGGCACGGGGCCGCTCAATGTGACATATACCAGAACACCGCGAACAGAATCACCAGACAGACTGACCAGATCACGGCGTTGCGGCGGATGCGACGGCGGGAGCGTTCTTCGTCGGAGAGCTTTCTGATTTCGGGCTGGTCGGCGACTTCTTTCTGGCTTTCACGCACGGCGACTTGCAAAGCTTCTAAACCATGTGCCGCCGGTGATTGACCGGGGGCGAGCACCGGGCGGAGCAAGCCCGATTGCGATTTTGGCAGCGCCATTTGGGCGCCGGGTGCGGCTTGAGCTGCGTCGTAATTGGCAGCGCCCGGCGGCAGCAGTGCATCGACAATCTTCGTCGGCTGCAATGGCGTCGGGCGACCCACGGCCGCAGTGTTGAGTTCAGTGGCGCCAGGGGGCAGCAGATGCTCGACCGGAGAGGGCGGCGGCGCGATCGGTGCGGGAGGCGCGAGGTGGGAGTCGAAGGCGGAGGGATTCTCGGTTGGCAGAAGTTCTTGCGGCAGCATTCCTGGCGGGAGGAAGGCGTCGATGTCATTTGGCCCAGAAGATGTTGGCATTCCGCCTGGGGGCAAGAGATCATCAACCGCCGGCGGGAGACTCGCCTGTGGTTCTGGTTTTGACTCCGCGTGAGGTGGGGCAGGCGGCGATACGGGCAACGGCGGATGCGGCGGCAACCGCTCTTCCGGATTTTCAGCAACTTCTCTTTCTTTGCGCGGCGGCGGGAGACGATCGTCCCGTTGCCTTTCCTTGCGTGATTTTTCTGCGCGTGATTTTTCGTCCCGGGGTTGGCTGCCGCCCAAGCCCGGCGGAAAGCGATCTTTACTGGGCGGGGTTGCGGGCTGGCTCGACCGCCGCGTGGGATGCCCCGGCGGGAAACGATCGGCAGAGGGTGCAGCACCGGCCGGTGGTTCGGGAGCCGCTGGACGGGTCGGCGGCAAGAGATCGGCGGCGGACGGTTCGCGAGGTTTTTGCGTCGAGGCCTTCCCTGGCTCAGGAGCCGTTGGCGCAGTAGCGGGCGGTTGCAGCGCCGGCCCAGCATCCGCGCCCGGTGGCAACATCGAACCGGGATCGAATTCCTGATGTTCGGGCGGACGCATCTCGGGCGTGGGATCCGGCTGCGGCATCTGCAGCGGCGGCACGATGATCGGTGTGGTGCAGTAAGGACAGGCCACCTGATGACCACTCATCGCGGCCGTCACTTGCAAACCATTCCCGCACGCGGGGCAGGCGAGCGAAAACATCTGCTCCTGCGGCGGCTGATATGCGAACGGCGGCGCGAGGAACTGCGCGAGCACCTCCAGCGGCGGCAGCATCAGCGCGCCCTGGCACAGCGGGCAGGCCACCTGCTGCCCGGCATACGCGCTATCGACCTGTATGTTCCCCGCACAAAGCGGACACGCCAGAGTAACCGCCGTCATTGCCGCTCACTTCCGCGCCCGTCGCCTGGGCTGACTTCGCCTGTGGACAAGCATGGTATCCTAATCGTTGGGGATGTTCTTTTCATCGGGCGGCCAGCCCCTACTTTTTAATTTCTACTCACTCTCCCCCCGTGCCTTTAGAAAGTAGAGGGGTGAAAGTAGAGAGTTGATTCGCAAGCTGTCGCGGAGAACGAAGTATGGACGACCAAGGCTCAATCACTCGCTGGCTGGTTGATATTCGCGAGGGTGGTTCCCTCGCGGCGACGCACCTGTGGAAAGTCTATTACGAACGGCTGGTGCGGCTGGCGAAGCAGAAGCTGGGGAGCACGCCCAAGCGGGTGCAGGCCGAGGAAGATGTCGTGCTCGGGGCCTTCGACAGCTTTTGCCGAGGGGCGCAGGCAGGACGGTTTCCGCAGTTGGCCGATCGGGATGACTTGTGGCAGGTGCTGGTGATGCTCACCGCCCGCAAGGCGTCGAATCAGGTCAAGCATGACCGCCGGCAGAAGCGGGGGGGCGGCAACGTGCGGGGCGAATCGGTGTTTCAATACAATGCCGAAGAACGGGCGGGCATCGATGCCATTGTGGGGAGCGAGCCGACGCCGGAGTTCGCCGGCGACATCACCGAAGAATGCCGGCGCCTATTCGACCTGCTGGGCGATGTCACCCTGCGGACCGTTGCCCAACACAAAATGGAAGGCTGCACCAACGACGAAATCGCCGAGAAGCTCGGCGTGAAGACCCGCACGATCGAACGCAAACTGCAATTGATTCGGGAGATCTGGACCAGCGAGTAAGTTTCGCGCGACCTTCCTTTTACCCTGGAGCCTGGACCCTTGGGAGGGCGACGCTCCTGCGGAGCCGGAACTACGAAAGGACATGTTTTCCGCCGCGCGGCTCGGCAGGAGCCTCGCCCTCCCGATTCGGAGAGCGCGGCTCGGCAGGAGCCTCGCCCTCCCGATTCGGAGAGGGAACCGAGGAATAAAGAATCGAGGTTGAACTTCTGAGCGAGCGGGCGACAATGCAGGTGATTCCGGCTTTGCTAGCGGTACTGAGAAAAATCCAAAACCGCACCCCTTGTTTTTTTCATCCCCCGCAATACGGCGCATCCTGAGGTGCGTGTATGATTTGTAACCTATGAAACGCGAACAACTTAGAACTAGAATGAAGCACTAGCCAGCCACTTCCTGCTTGCCAAAAGGGCAAGTTTTGGAACTTTCCCGCCCCAACCCGCGTCCATAGCGATGACACCGTGACGCACGAAGACGCTCCACTGATCGAGGCAACCCTGCGAGGCGACTCGCGGGCCTACGGAGAACTGGTTCAGAAATACCAGGACCGGTTGCTTACGGCCTTGATGCATGTTTGTTCGTCGCGGCACGAAGCCGAAGATGCCTTGCAGGACGCGTTTGTTCAGGCCTACCTCAAACTTTCCTCATTCGCCGGCGGCAGTGCGTTTTACACCTGGCTGTATCGGATTGCCTTTAACCGGGCGATCAGTCGGCGGCGGCGGCGGAAGGATGAGAGTTCGGTCGAACAGAATCGCGAACTGACGGGCGAAGAACCGGCGGACGACGGTGAGCAGGTGGATGAAAATCTCCTGCGGCAGGAACGGGCGGTGCAGGTGCAACGGGCCCTGGCCAAACTTTCCGATGAACACCGTTCGATTCTGGTTTTGAGAGAAGTGGAAGGCTGTGAATACGACCAGATTTCGGACATTTTAGACTTGCCGATCGGAACCGTCCGCAGCCGATTGCATCGGGCGCGTTTGCACTTGAAAGAAGAACTCTCCGCCATCCTGCAAAACGAAGGCAGCGGAGATTAACAGGCAATAGAAGTAGCTTTGGTGGATTGTAAGAAGTGGAACAGAGGGGGCAGGGCTTATCGCCGCGTGCGATGAACCAGCCGCCATAACGACAGGCGGAAATGAACGGATTTTCAGCTTCCCAAATTTTGATGACGAGTGCCCGGTATGAAGAGTCCCATTCACGACGAACGAATCAGCAGCTTTCTAGATGACGCATTGCCCGAGACCGAACGCAGGGCGTTCGAGTCCGAGCTTGCTCACGATGCCGAGTTGCAACAGCACGTAGCCGAACTTCGGCAACTGCGACAAGACGTGGCCACGCTGCCGCGATATACAGTCACCCAAGGTTTTGCCCAGCGAGTGGTGAAAGCTGCTTTGGCTGCCCAGGCCAATCAGAACGCACAGCTTGAACCGGCCAAATCAACCAAGCCTGTCAAACCGAAGACGATCTTTCGACTCGCGGTCGGCACTTTGGCAATTGCCGCTTCGGCCGCGATCATCATGGCTTCGCTGCCTTGGCTGCGGCCGGATATCGCTCCGGTCAAACTCACTCAGAATGAGCCGGTGAAAGCGCCAGCCAACAAGGCGCTTGAAATCGTCTGGTCTTCATTGCCCAGCGATGGCGAAGCACTTGTCTTGCGAATTCGCTCGCCCAAAGATCTGGCCGCGGGCCAGGTCCTGCGCGAGGCGTTCGCCCAGCAAGGGATCGAAAAGCGTCGCCCGGCCGATTCATCGACGGCAGCCGCTGCCGTAGGCAAAGCCTATCGCGATCATTTGAAGGCTGCGTCGGGCACTGATCGCACCGGCTCAACGCCCGCGGCTGATGCACTGTTCCTGGAGATTTCGCGCGAAGAACTCGAAATGGCGCTGTCACAATTGACGCAGCCAACGCAGAACGTGACGTTCATTCCTGAACAACGGCTCGCTGTGACGAAACCGCGGCAGGTTCCCGACTCGATTGAACCCAAAGCCGTTGGCGAAGATGCACCGCAAGTCGGTTCCCAGGCCAATTCCGCCGAGTTCGTGCAGGAAATCAATCCCAGCTTGTTTCGCTTGCCGAAGTCGCAGGTCGGTCCAGCACATGCCATCGTTCCCGCTCCGACCTCAACACCCACCGGCAAAGTGCGGGTGCTGATTCTGTTTGAACACGCGGAGTAGTTTGTCACGCGGATGCGGCGATGTTTTGTGGCACTTCCATTAGCCCTTCAATCACCGCTTGAAACACCTGCTCATCGCAAAGCTGCCCGATCGAGTCCACTACGACATCGGGCCGGTAGGCGTAGCGCACTAAGTCTTCACGCTGGGTCAAACCCGTCAGCACCAGCACGGTGCGATAGCCCATCGAGACGCCGCCGAGAATATCCGTCTCCATCGTGTCGCCAATCATGATGACGCCGGCGGTCGAAAGCCCCAGTTCCTTGCGGGCGGAACGCAT
>JAYTUF010000210.1:0-9463 GCA_043744755.1 Anatilimnocola sp. | reverse complement strand
CCGGTTTAGCAAACCGGCGCTTTCGACCACTCAGCCACCTCTCCAGGTGATGACCCGCGAGCTTGTTAATTAACTCCGCTGGCGCGTCGTTTCTCTATCGGCAGGAGGCAACCACATCCGACACTCGCATTCTGGCGGCCGCGCGACGAATGTGGGTTGCTTCTGCTGGCTGCGTAATTTTTACTGATCTTGGCGTCCGCTGCAAGCCGTGCGGGTTAGTCCGGCGGTGGGGAATTTGTCATTCGTTGCGGCCGAACACTCCGAAAACTCGACGAGCGACGGTTCGCCGCCGTTTCGACCGGTGCGTTTGACAACTTTCCCGCCCCCGCATTCCCGCATCCCTTGCCAGGCAGGACAATGCTTTAATGACCACTCTCAAGACGCACAACAACTGGCCGAGGTTCGCGGCAATCCTGTTTGCCATAGGCGCCAGCAGTGGTCTCGCGTGTTTGTCAACATCAACCGCGTCTGCGGAGGAAGCTCGCGCCAAGGCCGCGGCACTGATGGCGGCGGACACCATCACCAAGGAAGAACTCAAAGTTTTCGTCGATACACTGGCCGACGACACCTTCGAAGGTCGCGAAACAGGCAGCCGCGGCGGGCTGGCGTCGGGGGCGTTCCTGGCCAAGCAGTTCACGGAGCTCAAGCTGCAGCCCGCGGGAACTCAAGGGAGCTTCTTTCAACCATTTCAAGGATCTTCGCGGAACATCCTGGGGATGATGGAAGGCAGTGATGAGAAACTGAAGCACGAAGTCATCATCCTGGGCGCTCACTACGACCACGTCGGTTACGGCCGCGCCGGCAACAGCTATGGCCCCTTTGGCTACATTCACAACGGCGCCGATGACAACGCCAGCGGCGTCGCGGGTTTGTTGGAAGTGGTCGAGGCGCTGAATCAACTGCCCGAACGGCCGCGGCGGAGCATTCTCTTCGCTCTCTGGGATGCGGAAGAAGCTGGACTGATCGGATCGCGCTTCTGGTTGTCCACGCCGACCATTGATCTGAAGCGAATCAAACTCAAGATCAACGCTGATATGATCGGCCGGCTGCGGAATCAGAAGGTCGAAATCTACGGCTCGCGCACGGCAGCCGGGCTACGGAAGATCATCAGCGAGCAGAATCAGCACGTCGGCCTGAACCTAGATTTCACTTGGAAGATGAAGGAAGATAGCGACCACTGGCCCTTCTTCGCGCGCAGCATTCCCACCCTGATGTTTCACACCGGTTTGCACGACAATTACCATCGCCCCAGTGACGACACGCACCTGATCAACGTCGAAGGGATCCGCGAAGTCAGCCGACTGATGACCCTCACGCTGCTCGAACTTGCCAATGCCGACACGCTGGCCCCGTTTCGCGAAGCTTCCAAGCGTGAATCGCCGGAAGTGCAGGTGCAGAAAGAGCAGCCGGTTCGCACCAGCCCGCCACGGTTTGGCGTGAGTTGGCGAATCGTCGATAATACGCCGCCGGTGGTCACGAGCATCACGCCCGGTTCTCCTGCGGAGAAAGCCGGATTGCGAGTGGCGGACAAGCTAAACGCTTTTCAAGGGCAAGCGATTCCCGACGAACACACCTTCCGCTTGCAGTTGCTGGCGGCCGAAGGCGAAAGCAGTTTTGAGATCACACGAGCGGGTGAAGTTAAGCCGCTGCTGCTTAAAGTCACACCGGCCGGCTTGCCGATTCGCGTCGGCATTACCTGGCGCGAAGACGATGGTGAACCGGGTGTGATGCTGGTCACGCAAATCGTAGCCGGCTCCGCGGCGGAGCTCGGCGGCATCCAATTGAAAGACCGGCTGCACGCGCTCAACGGTCAATCATTCGCGACGGGTAAGGAGTTTTCCAGCCTGCTCACGACGGCCGCAGCGCCGCTGACCTTTCTGGTCGAACGAACGGGCAAACTTCAATCGATCAAAGTTCAGCCGCTGACTGCCACGCAACCCGCGCCGCAGTGATTGCAGTTGTCGGCGACTCACTTACTGGCATTCACGGCAGCCGCTGGAGCGGGCACGGCGGGCGCGGGCCAGAGGCTGATGATCCAGCGGGCGGCCAGGCCCAGCGTGAGACCGAGCGCGATGATCCTGAGCCGGTCTTTCCAACGGATCCAGCGCTGTCGTTTGGCTTCAGACATAGGTTTACTTTTCGCTCATCATTTCTGTCGCCAGCATCAAAGCCAGCGCGCCGCCGCGGGCATCGACGCCCCAGATGGCGGGGCGGTCGTAATAATCTCGCAGTGATTTTTGTTTGCCCGTCCCCGTACAGATATCGACGACCTTGCCGCCGGGACCGATGCGCTGCTTGGCAGCGATCCAGGCGCGATCGAGCGGCGTTTGACATTGTTCCTTGGTCAGCCAGCCACGGTCCAGGCCCCGTTTCAGCGCCCAGGCGATCATGCAGGTGGCGCTGAATTCGCGGTAGCTGCCGGGCTTGTCGATGACTTGATGCCAACAGCCGAAAGCGTCTTGATGCTTAAGCAGCGCGGTGATGTGACTTTGAAAATCTTTTTTGAGGTCAGGAAAGCCCGGATGATCTTCCGGGAATTCACTCAAAGCCCAAGCCAGCCCCATCGCCGGAAAGCCATTGCCGCGACCCCAAGCTGCTTCGTCGAGCGGTGAATGGCGATAGATGCCATCCTCGCGCAGGCAGAGCTTCTTCATATTTATGTAATGCGTGACCGCAGCATCGAAATATTTGTTCTCCCCGGTGAGCTTGCCAGTTGCACAGAGAATCGGCGTGGCCATGAAGACGGCGTCGCTCATTTCGTTGTGATAGGGCATCAACTCGTTTGGTTTGCCGTCTTTGTCAAAGATCTGATCCGCCGCCGCGCGGCAGAGTTCGATCCAGCGCTCGCGGGCCTTGCCTGCGGCGCGCTTGGCGAGTTCTGCGAAGAGGAGATGGCCCGCTTGTTCGCTGCCGGATTTGGGGACGGGGTTTGTGTTGCCGCTGCGAAATGGTTCGAGCAGTTCTTGAAGCGACTTAGTTTCGTTGGAATCCCTGAAATGCTCTGCCGCCCGCAACCGACCAATTTCGGCGAGGGCGGGAATGTAGGCGACCTGCTTAAGATCGTGGCCATAAACTTTTGACAAATCGGTGGCGATTTCCTGCAGAGTGCGTTTCTCGCGGCGTTGAAGTTCCTTTAGGGCAGGAGACTTCATTGGCGTTAGCGACGACAAGACTTTTGCCAATGCTTCCACTTCTGCCTTAACAGGCCCCGTCGTAATCTTGATTAGAAGTGTCGGTATTTGACCGACGTCTTCGACGCCCTTCTCTGCGATTTCGCGCACAAAGTCATCAGCAGGAAGGTCTTCAACCTTTGAAGTAAAGGGACTGCCGGCCAGCAATTCAGTCAATTGTTTTGAGTCCACATGCTCGGACGCCCAGTACTCTGGCCTGCTACCGGCCCGAACATCGACGACAAGACTCGCCCCGTACATGCCAACCCATCGCCAAAGATAGCACGATTCCGGTCGGGCTTTGTTGCCATAAAATGCATCTCTTGGCGGCGGGTATCCGCGGTATGGCACTACGTTTGCGGGCAAACCGTCAGGAAACACCTTGGCAATAAATGAAGCCTGGTGGTCCTTGGCGTCAGCTGTGGCTGTCCGTGTCCGCTCCAACAAGGCCGTTACAAAGTCAGCGGAAGCACGAGAATTATCATTCCCACCAATCACCAATACTCGATTGGGCGATGAATTCCCATTCCCAGCTTCAGCACTCAACCAGACAGGAATCTCAGTTCCGGCCTCGGTCACCCCAAGGGCCGCTTGCCGTAAACGAGTCGGCTTCGCGTCAGCCTGTGCAAATGTATTTCGCACTGCGAAACAGAGGAATAGGAACACGAACAGCGAGGATATCCATTTCATGGTTTAGCCCTCATTCTGCTTCTTCAGCGTCGTCATATACTCCACCACATCCACTAGGTTCTGCGCGGTCAGCGCCTTCTGCAGATCGGCGGGCATGAGCGAGATGGTGGACTTCTTAAACTCGCTCACTTCTTCGCGGGGAATCTTGCGGACGATTGCTTCCGCGGTCTTGATTTGAAACTCGGCGTCGGTCTGGCTGACGAGGATGCCGTTTTGCACGGTGCCATCTTCGAGCAGGAACGTATACGTCTCAAAGTTATGGCTGATGCCGGCGCTCGGATCGAGGATCGAAACGTAGAACGCTTCCTTGGAAAGCTTACTGCCGATTTCGGAAAGGTCGGGACCCACTTCCTTCCCTTCGCCGCGGACCTTGTGGCACTTGGCGCAGGTGCCGACGGTCAGAAAGACTTGCTTGCCAGCCGCCACATCGCCGCTGCGCTTGACGAGCTCGGCGATCGGGGGCAGTGGTTTGCTATCGGCGGTGGCGGGGAGCGTGAGATGCTTGGCTGCTGCGTTTCGCGTGGCTACATCCGTTGATGAAAGCAGCACATTCGCCGCGGCGAAGTTGAGTTCCTTGGCGAGCGTGCCCGCTTGCACAAATTTCAGCAGCCGTTCTTGTCCCGCCTTGTTGCGACCGACGGCGGTGACGGATGCTGAGCGCAGCGGCACGCCGCTCTCGCCATTTTCAATCACGGTCAACAACGCGTCATTGCCGCGCGGATCGCCGGTCAAGCCAATCGCGGCCGCAAGTTTCGCTGCGCGGGCTTCGTCCTTGCCCGTTAGTTCGGCGGCGATCGCTTCGATCGCAGCGAATTCAAAGAGCGTCTTCGTCGCTTCCACGCCGATCGTTTCTTCCCCCTTCTCGACTGCCAGGCGAAGTAATTCGGGCGAGGCGGCCTTCAGCTTGAAGCGGCGAACGAGTTCGAGGTATTCGTCTGTGCCCTTGCATGTATCGAGATACCGCAGCAGCGAGGCTTTCGCTTCGGGCAGGGTTTCGAGATCGACGCTTTCGAGCCGCAGCAGCGCTTTGACGCGACGGGCGTCTTTGGCGCGCGTGGCGTCGGTGGGTTCCTGGGCGAGGCCGAAGGTTGAAATCGCGACCAAAAGCAGACAGCCGAATAGCCGCGGAATGGAACGACCCATGCTCAATCTCAATCCACTAAAATGGTAATGCTGATTTGCGGCTCAGCCCCTCACCCCAACCTCTCCCCGGCGTACCGAGGAGAGGGAGGTAGGAAACAAAGGAGCCCAACTACTTTCAGTACCTACTCCAAAATCGCCTTCAGCGCCGCTTCTTTCTCCGGGCCGGAGAGAAAATCGAGCGCTCGCAAGTAGCGTGGCTGATCTTCTTCCTTCGTCGAGTCGGCGGTGATGATCTTGGCGAGCAGCGTGGGCGTTTGCTTCGCGCGGCTCCGCCAGATGATGTCCCGGCCGGCGGCGGTGTCCCACTTGCCGTTCACTTTGGCGAGATAGGCTTCGAGATACGCATCCCATTGCTTATCCGCGCCGATGCCGAGGGCTTCGAGATACCAGCGGTCCTTGCCATCGTGCTGCCTGGCGAGCTCGGCCCAGATCGCGGGGGCGGCGGTCGATTTGCTATGACGCAAGGACAGGGCCAGTTCGCGGCGGACTTCGGGGGCCGAGTCTTTCGCCAGCGAGGCCAGCGAAGCGACATCAGTGCCCAGTTCGCGCGACAGTCGAATGCCGACGATGCGGATATCGGGATTGGCATCGGCCAGCGCTGCCTTTGTAGCCACGGTGCCTTGCTCTGGCAACTTGCCGAGCGCCCAGAGTGCCCGTGCTTGCAGCCGAGGATTGTCCTTCTTGCTATCGTCCGCCAGGTTCAGGAGCGATGTGCCTGCGGCCTGGCCACTCTTTTGAATCGCTTGAAAAGCCATGTACCGCACGCTCAGCGCCGGGCTGGCCAGGGCTGCGATCTGACCGGCTGGCGTCGTGAAATCATACTTCGGCGTCTTGTACTTCGAGCCCGGCGGCGCCAGGCGGAAGATGCGGCCGCGATCCACGTCTTGCTGATTGTGACCGCCGACGCCCGGGTCGTACCAATCGCCGACGAACAGCGAGCCATCGGGGGCGACGCACACATCGCTGGGGCGGAACCAGTTATCGCGCTTACCGTGCAGCACATTGACGGTTTCGGCGGCATAGCCCGCGCCCTCTTTGGCAGCGACATAAGCGCGAACCACATTCGGCCCCGCGTCACAGTGAATCACCTGGTTATGAAACACCTTCGGCAGCAGCGTTCCTTCATACACGCAGATGCCGGTCGGCGACCCCGCGCCGGTGATGATCAGATTCGGCACCACACCCGGATCGTTCAGGTGCCAATGGCGGCGGGGTATCTCGGCTTCCATATTCTCCCGCTTGGCCTGCCAGCCTGCGCCCGTCAGTTCGTCCTTGTAGCCGTAGTTGCCATACTCCATCACAAAATTGATGCGCACGCCTTTATTGCCGTCATCGTCGTTGTCGCTCTGCCAGATGCTGCCGAACGAATCGACGGTCACCTCCCAGTTGTTGCGAAAGTTCCAGCCGAGCGTTTCTAGGCCACTGCCATCCAGATTGCAGCGAAAGACCATGCCTTCCTGATAGGGCTTGCGAGCATCGTTCACCAAGTTGCCGGCGGCGTCGGTAAGGACCTTGCCGTCCTTGTCCTTCAAATTCTTGCCCGAGTTGCCGAAGTTGAAATAGAGCTTGCCATCGGGGCCAAAGATGAATGCATGAATGCCGTGATCGTGCTGCGTGCCGGCGATGCCGCTGAACATTACATCCTTGCGGTCGCTTTTGAGATCGCCGTCGTCATCATAAAAATTCATGACCTTGTCACCGGCGGAAACGATGATGCGAGTTTTGCCATCGGGGCTACCGAGCACGCAGATGCCGTGGACGGAGTCAATATCGCGGCCCTGATAGAAGACCGTTTGCTTCTCGGCCACGCCATCGCCATCGGCGTCTTCCAACACCAGGATGCGATCACCCTCGGGGCGGCTGCCGTTCCACTTGCGATAGTTCTTCACTTCGGCCGCCCAGACGCGGCCCAGGTGATCGATATCGATGTTGGTGATGTTCGAAATCTGCGGCTCGCTCGAAAAGACCTTGGCTTCAAGTCCGTCCGCGACATCGAGGCCCGCGACTGCTTCAGCCGGCTCACGCGAGGCAGCGTTAGCGCCGGCGACGGCCTGGGCGGAGGCGACAATGTCGCCCGGCGATTGATCGTAAACAACAAACTGCACCGTTGAGCCGCAGCCTTGCTTGATGCCGCCGTCATCGAGACCGGCGCGGGCTTTGAAGCGAGTGGAACCTTCAGGAACATCGAACGCAATGACGGAAACCGCGTGAGCGCCAATGCCGTATTCAACCGATTGGCCATTGATCTTGAGCGGCTGACCGCCGCAGTTCTTGTTCATCTGCACGCTGCCGTGACCGCTGGTCGCGACAATCGGCTTCAGGTCGGTGAGCTTTTTCTCCCCAGCGGAAGCCACGAAGCGAGGCTCCGCCCAGGCGACCCAATCGCATGAGAAACCATCGCCGCCATCGGTGGTGACCAGATAGAGTTTCTTCGCACCCTTCAGATCGACATCGACTTCCACGGCATGACCCGTCGTGGCTGCCGAAACAAGCTTGCTCTCCCACAGCGGTTTGACATTACTCTTCGGCGCCGGTGCAGCGCCGGTCTTGGGCGGCACGATGGTTGAAGGGATGTTAGCGGGGGGCAGTTCTTTGCCCGATGACTTCAAGTGAAACTTCTCAATGATCTGTTTGGCCGGAAGATTCGCGGGACGAACTTCGTCTTGATTTTCGTTCAGTTGCTCGAAGGTCACTTCCTGATTGCCGACGCCGTCCTTCGGCACTTCTCCCTTCGCGCACCAGACAATCGCGTTGAGCACCACCTTGCGGAAATTATCGTCGCCCCAGTTCCAGTGATTGTGACCGCCGGTGAAGCCAAAGCCCCGGCCGCCCCCCTCGCGCTCGCCGGCCCAGGCCATGTGCTGAATCTCTTTGCGATCGAGCACGGCCTTCCGCACGTCGGGGTTGCCGCTATGCGCACCATCACCCCGACTGAGCGTTTCCTTCGGCGGCAGCGCGGAGAGAATCGGCGTGACGTTCTTCATGTCGGGCCGAAACCGCATGTGGTAATACCATTCGTCGTCCGCAGCAAACGGCTGCACGCCGCGGCAAATCGGATGGTCGGGAAATTTCTCAAACTTGCCGACCCAGTGCGGATTGACGGACCAATTGGCTTCGAAATATCCACCCGTCCAATCGAGGAAGTTGTCGCCACCCTCGTTCCCCTTGGGAATTTCGACCGCGTAGTGAATGCAGACAATGCCGGTGCCGCGCTTGGCGACTTTTACCATCGTCTCCATGATGCTCTTCACGGGATGGCCGCCGCCGCCATCGCTATACATCACGACGCAATCAGCACCGTCATAGGCCGACAATTCCTTCGGCCAAACCTTGTAATGCACTTCCGTCTTATAGCCCAGGCTCTTTTCGAGCTGCGCCGCGAGCAACTTGCAGCCGGCCAGGTGATCGTGCGAGCCATAGCCGTGGCTGGGTCCACCGGCGAGGAAGACAATCTTCTTGGCGACCTTCTTGTCGTCGTCCGCACCACCGCCGCCGTTCTTTTGTTCGAGCGATTTCTTCTCGCTGTCGGTCTTCTTTGGGTCGGCCTTTTCGCTCCCCTTCAAATGCTTGATCTGCAGGTTGCGAAACTGCACGGTCATCGGCGGACCAGCGTGCAATTGCAAGGCGAGCAAACCGGACATCTTTCGCTTGGACTCTTCTTCATCGGTGAGGTCAACGGTGACGATACCGTTGAGCTTTTGAATGATGTGGTTGCCCTCGGCGATGATCGTGTAGTCGTTCCAATCTTCCTTCTTGATCGTGGCGAGAATGTCTTTCTCTTCCGCGGTTCGGCCGGCGTCTTCCTTCTTGCCATCGGCCTTCACCAGCACCTTGCTGCCGCGTTTGGCCAGCACGCCGCGTCCTTTTTCTTCGTAGAGCGTGCCCGCCCAGCCGCCGGCCGCATCAAAGTCGGCTTGATAACCTTTGATGACGTGCTTGGAAACTTCCTCGCTCCGGTACTGCACGCCGCTGTTGCCGCCGACGATCTTGAACTGCAGCCGAAGTTCAAAATTGGCGACTTCCCCTTTCCGCCAGACCAGGAACGTGTTCCCCTTCGTCGGCTTCTCGGCCGTCGTTTGCCCCGTGATCACACCATCCTGCACGCTCCACAAATCGAGATTGCCATCCCAACCGTCGAGCGATTTGCCATCGAACAGCGAAACAAATCCGTCATCGGCGCCATGCGCGAATGCTGGCGACAGCAGGCCGACGAGCAGCAACAGCCAAAGAGGTTTTTTCAGCGACCACGACATAAGACAAACTCCCGTGTGAATCAAAACCGGCGCGCACGCCGGTGAGTGGAAAGGCGGAAGGAAAAGGGTCAATCGCAGGCGGACGGTAGTCCGCAAGCGCGCACCCCATTGTGACGGCAGGAAACGGCCCACGATACCCAGGTTAAGCGCAGACGTCAAATTGGGGAGAGCGATTGTCGTCTTTCGCGGAGCGAAAGACGACAAAGG